>JAIYDQ010000340.1 GCA_027487375.1 Planctomycetaceae bacterium | reverse complement strand
TGATTAGGGTTCGTGGTCCCAGCAGCTGCACGATGGCCAACAAATGTGATAATCGAACCATCAGGCGAAATGCTTAGTGCGCCTTCCGTCGTCGAGTTACCCCGTATGGTGAGAGCCGAGGTCGGTCCGCTAGAATCCACAACAATTGACTGGACAAAAACACCCTCTGGAGTGTATTCCTTCAGGGTGACTCCCGCTGCAGCACTTGATACCGCCGCTACACCATCCCCGGTCTGCGCAACCAAGATGTTTCCCGGAGTCAACACCGCGAAAAGCTCTCGATTCTCAAGCCGTTCTAAAACAAGCTGTCTTCTGCGGTTTTTCAATTGGTTGGTGACGCGATTGATTCTTACGCTTTGAAAGCCGTCAAGCTCTCTTTTCATGAACTTAAACTTGGTCATCAATTTCTCTCTGTGCGATCTAGCTGTGAAACACCATTAATCGACGCATCTTGCGACCTGCCCCAGCGACGCCACCGTTGTAAACTATAAGTAATAATGAAAAGATTCAAACAGAAAAATCGCTAAAATTCGGATATCTCCACTATCCCAATTGGTGATTGTTAAGAGTTAGCGAAATGTTGCTTTTCAGGATTGACTGCGCTCTGCCGAGTAAATCACGCTGACGCTCTGCAAAACGTTTGCCTCTGTTGTGGCCGTGGCAAACGCTTGCTGTCTGTGGGTCGGTGGTTAATCCTCGCTTTCTCCATCGTCGCTCATCTTGACGATTCTCGGATCAAATCGTGCGATTGATTCGACAAGGTCGCGTTGGGCTAGCATGACCTCGTGGATGTCCTTGTAAACAAATGGAACTTCATCCGCACCTGCTGATAGGATGTGGACTCCCCTGCCCTGCAATTCTTTTTGAATGGGGCGAAAGCGATACTGGTCGCGTGCCTTTGTGCGACTCATGCGACGACCCGCACCATGCGAAGCGGACAGAAGCGACGCGTGGTTTCCTTTTCCTTTTACTACATAGGCTGGAGTCGCCATAGAACCTGGAATCACTCCCAGGACACCTTTCCCCGCAGGAGTTGCTCCTTTGCGATGGACGATTACTTCCTTGTTGTCGTGAATCTCCTTCCATGCGAAGTTATGGTGATTCTCAACGCCTGCGATGATGCGTGTCTTGGCAAGCTTTGATACCAATCGATGAATCACGTCATGATTAGCGGCTGCGTAGTCACCCATGAGGTTCATCGCGGCCCAATACTCTTGTCCTGCCTCGCTATCCATGTCCAACCACGCCAGTCGCCCAAACTCCTGAAATTTCTTCGGGAGTCGACTCTGCGCTATCGAACTATAGGTGCTGCAAACTGCCGCTCCTGTTCCTCGACTACCGGAGTGGCTCATTAGTGCGACGTACTGGCCTGTGTGCAGCCCTAGATCTTCACTTGGCTCTTCAAGAGTCAGAATACCAAATTCGACAAAATGATTTCCGGATCCGCTTGTCCCTAATTGCGATCTTGCCTTATCTTTGTGCTCACGAGTTACTCGGGTTACCGTCCAGTCCTGATCCATCACGGCATGATCTTGCGGTGTGGTATGACGAGAACCGATTCCAAAACGCGTTCCGTTTTCCAAAGCGTTCTTCAGCAGATCAAATTGCTTATCGAACAGAGAAGCAGGAATGTCCAAGACCGACAGCTTCATGCGACAAGCGATATCAACTCCGACAGCATAAGGTGCTACTGCCCCTTCAAGTGCCAAGACGCCCCCAATTGGAAGTCCGTAACCAACGTGTGCATCTGGCATCAACGCCGCACCTACTGCCATCGGCAATCGGCAAGCAGACTTCATTTGTGCATGAGACGCCTCATCAATCTCATCTCCCCAGGTTTGATAAGCAATTGGCTCGACACGAATCGGCCATCGATCTGCCGGTTCTTCGCCACGGGAAAGTAGAGCCTCTGCAAAACCGGCTAGCGAAACGTCGTCCAGGAAGTCCGAAGGTTGCTGGAGGCATTTCTCAACCAATTGCTGTGCGGAAGTCCCACGAATTCCTTTTTTCGCCAATGACTGAACGGCCCCGATCGCCTCTGACGTACAATCATCGGGCACACCGAGCTCTAATAGTTTTCTAACTCGCATCCAATTCAATCCATTTAAAAACCAAGAAAACCTGCCTCTACCTCAAAGCCCCATTGCCACAAACGGAGTTTTGGCAGGACACCATAGGCACGTTTAGTAGAGGCAAAAGCTGATTCGAGGTTCGTGGCCCGAAACCAATTCCGATTTCCAGTCCAACTTAACGGTGTGTTGGTAACAGGAAAATGTTATCTTGAAGCAGATGATATTAGACATGAATTCCAGGAATGGGTGCACTATGCTCAATCGGCGACGGATGCTACGAAAAATTGGTGGACTGTGCTTTGCCGGTTCGGCTGGAGCTGCGTTTCTTGCTTCGAACCCAACGACGGTATCTGCCAGTGCAGTACGTCGCGAGCCCCGTTGGGATGCATCTATTCGGTCGGGGCTGGATTATTTAGCTCGTTCGCAATCCTCGCGTGGTCAGTGGAATACCCCTCCCTACCCTACCGCGATTGCTGCCTTGGCGGGTGCCGCCCTGCTCTGCTCCGGTTCGACTGCGACGCAAGGCCCTTACGCAAAGAACATTAGTCGAACGACTGCTTTTCTGCTTAGCAAGTCTCGCGATAACGGGTTAATTGGTGATCCGACGTCCGATGTTCGATATACCTACGGTCACGGCTTTTCAATGCTCTTCCTCTCACAGGTTCTCGGAGAAGAGGGGTTTATGGATAGGCGTCAAGAACTCGTTAAGGCGCTCAGCAAGTCCGTCTCGTTTTGCGGTCAGGCTCAAACGGCATCTGGGGGATGGGGTTACGTCAGTGCGAAAGATGGCAACGACTACGACGAAGGAAGCACGACTATCACCCAGGTGCAAGGTCTTCGTGGCTGTCGAAACGCAGGTATCCCAGTTCCAAGCGAGATCATTGAGTCGGCTAAGCGTTACATGTACACCTGCCAAAACGAAGATGGTGGCATCAGCTACTCAAGCAAGCAAATGGGCTCATCGAGACCAGCCATCACAGCCGCTTCCCTCGCTGCTTTGTACAACGCAGGTGACTATGATTCCAAGCATGTTCCTGACATGCTGAACTACTGCAAAAAGACACTCTACGATATCACCAACGAAGAACAAGCTTTCGGACATTGGCACTATACCTATCTCTATTACAGTCAAGTTGTTTATCGCCAAGGGGACGAGCTTTGGCTTCCGTTCCGCAACCGACTTTACGATCGCATCACCAACGAACAGCGATCTGACGGAAGCTGGGATGGACAAATAAGCCCAGTTTACGTCACAGCATGCAACCTCATTATGCTGCAATTGGATCTAGGATATCTACCGATCTTTCAACGCTAGATCCAGCTAAACGCTTTTGCGTTATTCTTTGGACTGCGGCGATTAGTCGCCGCTTTTCAGGGGGCATCAAACGACATATTACTGCGAGCCAACCAAGTGAATCATTCGTCTCATCAAAGTCGGTAGAAGCACGAGCAGTCGACGAGTTAAGTAGCCCCGCTAAGCCCCGACGATAGCATCGCCTGTTTGCAGGCGAACCATCTTTTCATAAGCTCCACCTTCAGACATTAAAGTGTCATGGGTTCCGCTTTCGATAATGCGGCCCTCGGACATAACCCAGATTTGGTCTGCGCTGGTGATAGTGCTTAACCGATGTGCGATAACAAAGGTTGTTCGATGTTGTCGGAGTTGGTTCAAGCTTCGTTGGATAAGCTGTTCACTCTCGGAATCGAGATTACTTGTTGCTTCGTCCAAGATCAGGATCTTCGGATCTGCAAGCATCGCGCGTGCGATCGCTAAGCGTTGTCGTTGACCTCCGCTAAGCTTAACTCCGCGTTCCCCAATGAGGCTATCGTAGCCATCGGGAAGCTTGTCGATAAACTCGTCCGCTGCGGCTGCGACGGCGGCTGCGCGAATTTCTTCCATGGAAGCACCGCGTCGACTGAAAGCGATGTTTTCTGCAATGGTTCCATCGAATAGAAACACATCTTGTTCGACCATGCCGAGTAACTTGCGATAACTTTGTAGCTTCGAATCGCGTAAATCGATCCCGTCCAAGCAGATGGTCCCTTCATCCGGATCATAGAATCGTGCAATCAGGTTGCAGAGCGTTGTCTTCCCTGCCCCGCTACGCCCGACCAACGCGATTGTTTGGTTCTCTTCGACGTCCATCGAAATGTCCCTCAGGACCCAGGTCTCGCTGCCTGGGTATCGGAAACCAACGTTGCGGAGTGTCATCTTGCCGACGACTTGATCGCGGTTGATCGTGAAGGCGTTCGGCTTGTCAGGAAGCTCGGGAGCAACCTCGAAAATGTCTAGTATGCGATCCAATCCAGCAAGTCCGTTCTGAAACTGAACGGCACTTCCCGCAAGCGTTGCGATCGGGCCCAGAAGCATTGTTAAATAAACCAGGAACATCATTAAATCACCGAGTGTTAGTTGCCCCTGGATGATTTGCCAGCCGCCGTAAATTAAAAGCCCAGTCGAAGCGAGCGGAATGAGTACTTCCCAAATAATTTCGATGATTCGCGTTCGCCACCAAACCATCAATTGTTGCCGCGTAAGCAAGTGTTGGCCATCGATGTAGCGTTTTGTTTCCGTTCGCTGCCGAGCGAAAGTTCTCACGACACGAATCCCACCAAAGGACTCCGTTGTCGTTGCATCCACATCCTGGCGTTGCTTGCGAACGTCGCGATAGAGTGGTCTTATCGAATGGATGTACCATCGATGAGACCAATAGACGAGTGGTAGCAGAAATAGCCCTGCAGCCAATAATCGCCAATCGACGATGACTAAGATGATGAGACTTCCAACTAATTGGACGACAGCTTGCCAAGGATTGTAAAGCATACTGAACACCAGATCCGATACTCCACCCGCATCTTCGCGAAGCATGCTGGTCGCGCCACCGCTTTTCAGTTTGTAAATCCGATGCAGTGGTAATTGCAAAATGTGCTGGAACAATCGTCTTCTTAGCGTTGCGGTAAAGAGATTCACGGTTTGAGTCATCATCCAACGACCTGAGAGATGAATCGCTGTCCGAACCAAAGTTACGACTGCTGTCGCAATCGCAATTCCCCATAACAATTGCATCGGTGTCCAACCTTCAATCCAAGGGAGCAAAAAAGCGGGCGGTGGAAGTGGCGGCGTGGTCAGTACGGAATCGATCGCAAGTTTCGTCGCAAGGGGTGGCAGCAGACTAAGTAGCGTCGTCAATGTCAGGATCGCGAGCCCCATTGCTATCCGTAGCCGATACCCGGAAAGCATGGTCCAAAACTCTACGAAGAGCTTTGCAAAACTTCGGTTGGATCGCTCTAGTTTTGTTCCTCGATGAGATCCGTGATAGTCCGCGATAAAATCTTTCGAGTCCTTTGCATTTTGACGAACACGAACCTCCTGGCGATATTCATCGAATCGAAGATGGCTTGAACGAGGTATGCGTCGAGCGTGTTGTCGAGTCTTATTGGGATTGGAATCAGCAGGCATTGACGATTTCTGATGGATGCAAAGGGGGAATAAATCGATCGAAAAAACTGAGCCGATGGCGCTGGCCAAACGGCATTCACTAAAGAGGGTTTTAGAATAATGAACACCGAACAAGGAATGTCGAATAACGAAGTGTCATAGGATTTCTTTCGAAATTCGACATTCCTTGTTCGGCATTCGATATTGTTTGTTTAACGGCAGGCCTAAAGTGAGTGCCATTGAACGCTTACCATGGGTGTCGTCACTGCTACAAATCATCAAACAACACTTTAAGCAATCACGCAAACTTCGAAGATATCAACAACTCGATCTGCACGCTGCCAATCATCAGCTACTCGCGCTGCGGTAACTGACTAAAGCGATTCGAAAAACGAGTCGACTAATGAAGTAAGCAAACACGCTCGCTACGAAAGTATAGCCAGCTAGCAACCAGTCGCCTGTCGTGGTTGGAGTAATGGGCTGCGCAAGGACTCGTGCCGGGACATTAACTACGACCAGCACCGGAACAACAAAAGTGAAAATTGCCCAGAGCGGTAGTCCCCATCCCGTCTGATAGATCTCCATCGGATACCGCGAAAAATTGGTGATGTAGAACCAAAAATCATACAAGCTTTGATTCCGTCCAAGCCAGATGCTGGTCGAAGCCAAGCAAATCATCAAGCTGTAAAGCATCACAAAGCCACAGCTGATGTAGAGCAAATAAAGTGGCAACGTGTACCAAGCTAGTTGCCATGGGTGCGACTCACGCCACGGGAGGCTTGTCATCGCCACGACGAGCAAAGCGGCACCAATTCCAATGTTGGCCAAGGCTGCCCAATTGATCTTTCGAAATGAAATCAAAAATTGCGTGTCGATCGGCTTTAGAAGTGCAAAGTCCAATCCGCCTGTTCGAATGAGTTCACTAAACTCTTCCGCGTTTGGCATTACGAAGGCTTGCATCAAAGAATTGATGATCCAAGTCGTCCCAAGGAACACAAAGAATTCCGCTTGCCCCCAGCCTGAATTAGAACCAATTGAGTTCACGTGCTGGAAAATCACCCAGTAAAATCCAACATTCATCATCGTCCAGCACATGCTGGAGACGCAATCGAGCAAAAAATTCGTGCGGAACGTCATCTCGCGAATAAGGCTGTTGCGTGCAAAAGTGAGCCAAACTTGCCAGTAGGAAATCTTATTGGTTAATTTTTCGTGAGTGCTAAGCATTTGAGAAAGGCGGCCGAACACGTGTCGCGGAAGGTGCTTAAGTTGGTCAAATAGGAGGATCAACTTTTCAGCATCGATTTTTCCATTTCGCTCAATAGGAGTTTTTGATCGAGAATTCTCAGCCGCCTTTTACGCTACTCGGCTCACGCACGAAAAAACTCCCCGACTCAAATTATCTGCCAAGATCGCATCCTCGCCCACCCCAAAGATAGCCACACGGCGGATTGCGTTTAGCTATAATCATTCCCATGCAAATCCTTTTTGACGCTCAGTTCGATCGGTTTGAGGGCACTTCTGTATGACCGAACTATTTCAACCAATGGTGGTTGGACCCGTTCTTCCCGCAACTATTTTGCTTGCGGTGCTGATGATTTGGAGCCTGCTGACGATCACCGTTGGCGTGGGACTCGATCTTCAGACGCCGCTTCATGGTCATTTTGAATCGGTCAGTCACGCATTTTGGGATGCGATCGGTTCAGTGGCAATGGTTCCGATGAAGTGGTTGAATCTTCGCAACATGCCTTTCATGCTTTGGATCGGAATTTTTGCGATTGTATGGTGGTGTGCATCGATTTGCTTATGGATGGTTGTCGATGATCGATTCCTCTCGGAACCTACCGCGTCACCCCACTGGCTTGTGACCATTCTCTTGATTGTCCGCAATCTCGTCATCGCACTTCCGCTGACAAAGCTATTCACGCAGCCGATG
>JAIYDQ010000228.1 GCA_027487375.1 Planctomycetaceae bacterium | reverse complement strand
ATTCCGCCGTCTTTTGTCGTATCGATGGTGCTGTTCTTTCCGGCTTCGCCCGAACTGAAGCTCGACGCGAAAGTCCGCTTTGACGTCGTGGTTATTCGTCCTCGTAAAGATCCTGACAGTCCACGAATTCTACCCAGCGTTGTAATCAAAAATCCTACCGATGAAATCTGGAACCGGATCGCAGTAAGCATCAATAAAGACTTTTTCTTCTACCGACCAGATCCTCTCGAGCCCCAGCAAGAATTCTCTGTTCCCCTCGAGTTTTTCGTAACGAAAGGAGGAAACGTAGCATTTCAACCCGGGAGTGAATGGGTCCATCGCGTAACCGTCTATGCCCAGGTGCCGTCTGCGGCTCGAGCAATCTCCGAAAACTACTTCAATCAAAGTGGAGAGCCTACGGAGGCTCCCAAGAAGAAGCGATGAATAGAGCAAGTGTTTCAGGTCGCGTCTAAGCTTTCTCGCTTTAAGCAGCGATGTTAGCGACGGTCGGTTTTTCCTGAACATTGTTGGACTTTTGAGCCAATTTATGGCTGAATCGTCTCTCAAGACGCCACCCAAGTGTAACGCCCAATTCCACCTAAGTTCGACACATCAGCCGCCTGGCGGTTAGCCAAATGGTACTCACTTTCGGTGCCTATTGAATGTCGAACGCCGAACAAAGAAAGTCGAATTACGAAGTTGATGGATGATTTCGTTCTGAATTCGACATTCCTTGTTCGATATTCGGCATTGATTTTAATCTAGCAACTACAAAGTGAGTTCTATTGGGTGTCAGCCTGCGGGCCTACCTACGGTTAGATACTGTCCAATTTCGCTTCGAATGGGTAACATCCCAGGCTCTGAACTGGATATCGCACAGAGGGATTGAGCTTATCATGAATGCCAATAACCACCTAAAAGAATCGCTACCAGCGTTGACCGATAGAATTGTCGATTCGTACAGTCACGATAATCGCATTCATCACCTCGGTCACTGCCCGCTCCCTAAGTACGAAGTCATTATCCAGATCATCGAGGACCTCAAGGATCTGATTTATCCTGGTTTTCGGCGTCGCGAGGGACTCCACATTGGGAACGTTTCGTACCATGTTGGGAACCTAATCGACACGCTGCATGAGAAGCTTGCGACGCAGATTGCGAGGGCATTGCTCCATGCGGATCGTGTTTCTGGCAAAGCGGCCGTCGATTGCCAAGAACCTCAAAACTACGAAGCGATCGGGCAAAAGATTGCGTTCGACTTCTTGGAAAAGATTCCTGAACTACGCGAAGTATTAGCCACCGACGTCGAAGCCGCCTTCGTAGGTGACCCGTCCGTGACCAATCGTGACGAGATCGTGTTTTGCTTCCCCGGTTTAGAAGCCGTTACGATTTATCGACTCGCGCATGCATTATCCAAATTCAAAGTCCCATTCATTCCAAGAATGATGACCGAATGGGCTCATAAGCAAACGGGAATCGATATTCACCCTGGTGCGACCATTGCAAAGCATTTTTTCATCGACCACGGAACAGGCGTTGTGATTGGAGAGACCTGTGAGATAGGTCAACATGTTCGCATATATCAAGGCGTGACTTTGGGAGCACTTAGCTTTGCAACCGACGAAGATGGACAATTGATTCGCGGAACCAAAAGACACCCGACGATTGAAGATCGAGTCATCATCTATGCGAATGCGACGATTTTGGGAGGGAAAACCATTGTCGGTCATGATAGCGTGATCGGTTCAAGCGTTTGGATTACTTCGACGGTTGCACCTCACACGACGGTTGTTCTGGAAAAGCCAAGATTAAAAATGCGAGGAGTCGTCACTGCTGATCCCGTTGAATTAGACTTTCAGATCTGATGCTTTGAAATGCTGAGGTTTGCCTCCGCTTTGGGGAGAGGACGCAGGATGAACCCTAATCTTGGTCTTGAGGCCATTCTTTGCTTTAGACAATTGGCTGATTAGTCTTAACGAGGCGCCTCGGCCGTAGACCTCCAAAACAATCCTTCTGACTGATTGCAGTTTTCAAAAATGGTATCGCAGGAAATCGCGTCAATTCGCGTTCACCCCAAAGCTCACTCGGCAATTCTTGGCGGGCATCCTTGGGTCATTCGGGATTCGCTAACGATTCCACCTGAACCAATCGAATTAGGTTCGCAGGTAATGCTGGTTGCCCCAGATGGAAAACCTATTGCCCGGGGCCTTTATCATCCAACCAGCCGAATAGCTGTACGAGTCTATTCCCGCGACGCGCGACAAAACTTGGATGAAGCGTTTTTCCTGAAGCGACTCGATAGAGCATTAAAGCTTCGCGAACTGCCCCTCTTCAGTGATAAACGTGGCGCTGTGCGGCTCGTTTTCAGCGAAGGCGATTCCCTCAGCGGGCTTATCATCGATCGCTACGGATCCCATCTTGTGGTGCAACAAACGGCAGCCGTATTGACGCCGTTTATCCCAAGAATCATCGATCATCTTCAACAGAGATACTCGCCCGAATCGATTCGATGGATGGTCGATGAAGGGGTAGCCAAGCTAGAAGGGATCGATATGAAAAACGTTTTAGTACACGGTGTTGTACCGGAGTCGCCGATCTCGATCGTAGAAAATGGACTCGATTGGCACCTCGATTTAATAAGCGGGCAAAAAACAGGTTACTATCTCGATCAACGCGACAACCGCGCGGCGATCGCCAAATGGCTTCCCCCAAATGCAAGCGTCCTGGATGTGTGTTGCTATGAAGGAGGTTTCGCGCTAACAATTGCTGCTCACCGACACGACTGCAGCGTGCTCGGAATTGATGCCAGCTTGCGAGCCCTCGCCGCAGCAGAAGAAAATGCAAAGAGAAATCAGATCACCAATGTGAATTTTCAAGAGGGCGACTTTATCAAAACATTGCAGAGCTGGAATTCAATTAACAGTGATGTTTGTGATGCGGCGGCAACTTCCGTTGAAACTGAGTCCAACACCAATCCAGCTGTCCTTGCCGCATCGGCGAAGTACGAATTCGACTGTATCATCCTGGATCCCCCTAAACTAGCCGGTTCGCGAGATTCGATCGACCGCGCGATGAGAGCTTATCACCGACTCAATTACTTGGCAGTTGGATTGCTGAAACCGGGCGGTATCTTGGTTACTTGCAGTTGCTCTGGACGAGTTTCCCATGAAGATTTCCAATGGATGCTTCGTGGGGTAGCAAGGCAATCACGGCGATCCATTCAAATCTTGGAGCGGCGAGGACCGGCTCCTGATCACCCTGTAAATGCGGCTTGCCCAGAATCCGACTACTTGAAATGCTATATTTGTTGTGTCGGAGAAGTCGAATCGTCGCGACTGGTTTAGCCTTTCCGACGAAAGCTGGGACGGTAGTGCTAGCTGCGATTGATGTTAGTGACCCAATTGGTCAGTTAAGCCACGAACGCTATTGATTGCCGTTAGTTCACCGAGCGAGACGTATAGTTCTACGAAAATAATTTTTCAGCAGAAAAACTTTTATTGAAATCTTTTAAGGAGTTTTGAATGTCGGTTTCTGGTTTGTCCCATATGGTTTATTTCACCTTACACGATGATTCGCCTAAAGCGGTCGATGCATTAATTGCTTCATGTCACAAGTATCTCAATCATCACGCGGGGGTCGTATACTTCTCTGTTGGCAAGCTGAACAAGGAATTAGCGCGACCGGTGAATGATCATGGCTATCAAGTCGCTTTGAATGTCGTGTTCGCCGATAGAGCGGCACATGACGCTTACCAAATTGAACCGCGGCATCTCGAGTTTATCGCAGAACAAAAGTCGAACTGGAAGCAAGTACGCGTTTTCGATTCGGACCTTATGTAGTATTGGTTATCCAAAAAAGGTATCGGCGAAACGAGCATGCGGTCGAATTCAAACAGTTAACCTTGAAGACGCACAAGAATGATTAACCCGTGGTGCAAAACAAAAGGATTGAGCAATCGCGAGCTATTCAACGTGTTCTGTTTCCTTCTATGCAGTCTCGCAATGATACCTGGTTGCGGAGGTTGCCGACGGGACGCTTTAGATAAAGACACCTCGGCGACTGATGGCAAGAAGGACAAGGTTGTCGATCGGCTCAAGGTCGACAAGCTACGTGCTTTACCTGCCGCGTCAGGAAGTGATTTGCTGATGCTCAAGCCTGGTCACTGGTATGAGCTGCAGCAACCTGTCAAAGCGAACTTTGGTGATGAGTCCCTCGATGTTTCGTTCAACATTGTTGACCAAGTCTTTCATCCACTGTCGATGTTGGGGTTGCGAGAACCCATTGCATTTGAGCGTTCGATCGCCATGGCTCGCGGTCAGGAAAAGCGTCTGGACTATCAAGTCTTTGTCCCAATCGTGCCTCCACCGTTGGTCGACCTTGAATCCGCTGTGAAGCCACAAGTCCGCGTGAACTATTTGCCTCGAGGGGTTGGAGTTTCACTGCGTGAAGAGGTTTATCCCATCACAGTAATCCCCGACTATCAGTTCTATCTGGTGGCTCTCTCAAAGTCGACCGATGCCTATCAGTTTTTGGAAGGATCTACGGCATTGGTGTGGCCTAGCGAAGGGAAGCTGGAAGACGAAAAGGTCTTTCCGATAAGGCTAGTCAGCATTGAGGAATCTCAAGCTTCGTCCAGCCTCCCAACTCGCCTGAACACTTGGAGTTCGACCAGTCACTTGCTTTGGAACGACTGCTCTGCAACGGCTTTCACTGAGCAACAAAAAACAGCGATTGTCGATTGGTTGCACTTCGGAGGGCAAATCATTATCAACGGTCCTGAATCTCAGGCGGCATTAGCGAACAGTTTTTTGTCGAGCTATCTTCCACTTGTTGAGCTAACCAAAGGATCTAACGCTGAGATCGATTGGGACACGTTCAACAACAGGTGGAGCATTTCGACGAATGTTGGTGAGCCGGGAACACCGATTGTGATGCCGCAAGATCGTGATATTCCCAGCATCAGCGGCAAATTAGTTCCGGGGGCTCGATGGGTTTCCGGTTGTGAAGGAATTGCAGCCGAACGAATGGTGGGTGCTGGACGAGTTGTAATGACTACGTTTCCTATTGCCGAGTCGACGTGGATTCGTTGGCCCAGCTATAGCAGCTTTATCAACGCAGTCCTGCTTGGGCGACCACCACGAATTTGGGCTCAGGATTCTAATCAACTCGGCGATTTCGTTTTTGTGGAACCGTTTCGTGGCTTCGAAAAGGACCCGACTTTAACAAGCCGTTTTCGATTGCTTGCGCGTGACCTTGGAGCGAGATCGGCAATGCTTGAACCACCATCGGATGCTTCCATAACAAACTCGCTGCGGATACCAGCGCCCGAGCTGAATGCGATTGCGGCGGAAGCTGAAATGGAAGCCGAACTGAAACGCATACGACGTGGTGAACCGGGAACGCGAAGGTCGATTGGCGAGCTCTCATCGCAAGGCGGATTTACACGGCCCGCCGGTCAAGTACTGCGTCAAGCATCTGGCATCAACGTCCCGAGTATTTCAACAATCATAAAGCTCTTAGCAGCTTACGTGGTAGTGTTGGTACCGCTCAATTGGATTGTGTTTCGGTTGATTGGACGAGTGGAGCTTGCTTGGGTCGCGGCACCTCTCATCGCTATTGTCGGTGCCTTTGCGATTGCCCGAGCAGTACAACTTGACGTTGGCTTTTCACGATCGCAAACATCAATATCCGTTGTCGAAGTCCCGTCTGGATACTCGAGGGGCTACTCGGCATCCTTTACGTCACTTTACACTTCATTGACAACAAACTATTCGGCTTTCAACTCCGAGAGTAATGGGCTGGTTGTACCGATGTTGACCCGCGAAGAAAGGCTAATGTCCTTTACTCGCGATACTCCGATGATGACTTATCGTTATGCGAGCGATCGAGGCGAAGGTTTAGAATCGTTTCCAGTGCGATCCAATTCGACAAGCTTCATTCGAGCCGAGCAACCATGCGAGATTGGCGGTAACGTTATCTTAAGTTGGAGCGGCAATGCTTCGGATTCGATTCAAATCGACAATCGATCGAGTTTAAATCTTGTTGGTGCCGGAATCGTTGCAATGGACAAAGATGGGCAGATGCGGAAAGGATGGGTCGGCGACAGTGACGGAGGATCGACTACTTTGGTTGCCGTTGATCTAGCTAATGTCGAAAGCGATTCGAAAGAACGAGGTAAGAACAACAAGAAAGTTCGAGCCTTGTTTTTGGACGAGTGGAATTTGGATGCGGAAAACAACGATTCCGAAAACCCGGAATCACCTAGCAAGAACAAAGAGCCCCGTGATCGTGGTGACACAAGTATTGATGTGAAGCCGTTGATCACTTCGCTTTTGACATCGCATTCTTGGCAACCCGGAGAAGCGATGATGATCGGCATGTGCGACAAGGCTTTTAGTCCTACCGTGATCACTCCGCTGGCTCCTCAACGCCAGGAACAGTCGCTGTTTATCATCCATTTGTTTCCTGACTCAATAGGGAACGCTTCCCCAGATATCAACATTCCCAAGAAGTCGTTAGCTTCGGGGGAGGACCTGGATGCAGAGATAGCTCCGGAGGATGTGTTGCCCGCCAAGTGAGAGATTAAGTAATGAGGGCGAGCGGTAGGGAGCAAGATTCCAGTAGTGTTGTGACTGTTGGTTCGAACGACCCAGCAAGATGAACAGCGGGACGGGACAATGGTCCCATCCTACCAAGCGATGCCTGCGAGTACACTTAAGTCTGGTTGCAGATTGAAAAACCACCTTTTGACGATCATTAACCTGAAAATCCGGAGCCGAAGTCGCTAGCCAAGGGTGCCATCTTTCAAACTGTGGCAAAGTCAACACCCGAGGCTCGTCAAGGCGATAACGCCTTCGGCTCAGTAAGTAGATACAGAAACAGTCTTGGAATAAATGTCGGGAGTAAAGTTTTGGCCATTTCGATCCGCGCAATGACGGTCGCATATCAACGCAAGCCAGTCCTTTGGGAAGTCAATCTCGACATCCCAACTGGGAAGCTTGTCGGTTTGGTTGGTCCCAATGGAGCGGGTAAGAGCACGCTCCTGAAAGCCATTTTGGGAATGGTTCCAACGATTGGTGGAAGCGTATCGATCTTCGGGCTCGATTACCAAGATGTACGGTCCCGCGTTGCATACGTGCCGCAGCGTAGTAGTGTCGACTGGGATTTTCCAGCGACCGTTCGCGACGTTGTGACGATGGGTACCTATGGCTCGGCTGGCTGGTTCTGGCCCCTCACCAAGCGAGAACGCAATCGAGCTCATGAAGCGATGGAGCAAGTTGGGATTTTAGACTTAGCCAATCGCCCAATTAATCAGCTTTCAGGTGGGCAGCAGCAGCGGGCATTTCTCGCGCGTGCGCTTGCCCAACAAGCCGATCTTTTTCTGATGGACGAACCTTTTGCGGCTGTGGATGCTGCGACCGAGCGAGCGATCGTGGATTGTTTGCGCCGGCTCCAAGAGCTAGGCAAAACGACGCTTGTTGTGCATCACGACCTGCATACGGTTCCCGAGTACTTAGACTACTTAGTATTGCTGAACGTGCGGACTGTCGCAGTAGGGCCCATGGCAGAAACTTTCACCGACGAGAATCTTCAGCGAACCTACGGAGGGCGACTGACGATTCTTGATGAGGTCTCGGAGGCGATTCGAAGGCGCGAGGCTGCTCGGCCATGATTCTGTTTGGGATTTTTTTGGGGGGGCTGTTTGGGATGCTTTGGGAAAGTATCTCCTTCCATACGCTTGGCATCGCGATGCTACTGGAAGCTGTCTCCGTGGATAGCGTTACACCTCTGACATTTGACTACAACACGCGAGTTGTTGTGGTCGGGACATCGCTGCTCGGCTTTGCCGGTGGCGCGATTGGTGTATTGCTGCTCCTTCGTAAACGAGCTCTCATCGGTGACGCAATCGCTCATGCAACT
>JAIYDQ010000140.1 GCA_027487375.1 Planctomycetaceae bacterium | reverse complement strand
CGTTCTGCCATTGAAACACAAATGACTGATTGGCCAGACACGAAGATCTTCAACAACGTTATCTGGGAAATAAAACGCCATTCAATGTCGCCCGAAACGTGGCGATTTACTCGCATCGAGGACTACCACACTGAAGTGCTTGACTCAATCGTTGCGTCAGAGGGTGAACGTGCTTTAGTAACGGCGGTGACATCTGACAGGAACTGGTACGCATTGACAACGCGAAGGCTTATTGGCCTTTCTTTCGATGGCCCATTCGATATTCCCTCGCACACAATGACGGACTGCAGATTCGGTAGCAATCCTAAGGGATACAACGATGTCCCATTTTCGATCGCCACGATCTTTCAATCGGGCACGCCCAGTGCTACATTTGAGTTTGAGACCGGCGAAGCGTGGATGGCACCCGAATACTACGCGTCATGGTGGTTGCGCAAATTTAGAATGCTGGACGCCTTCAAGTTTGACCCTTCATCACAATAAAGGCAGAACAAAGCGTTGCACGGAAGTCCGCCACACAAATTCATTTTATCTTCAGGTTCACTTTGGCGGACATCCGTGAACTCTGCCGTTCGGACCATTAGCCCATGCTGCTATCCAAGGCTTGTAAATTGGAGAGTGCAGATTGATTGCAACTTTCGTATCGAATCGATACGTGTCTTGATTGAGATGTATGGATTAGACATGCTGCTATCCAATGCTCGTAAATTGTAAAGAGCCGATTGATTGCAACTAGGACCGTACATTGGGTATGTCCGTGATTGAGACTTAGGGATTATCCAATGCTCGTAAATAATCCGAAGAATCGCTTGGTCAATCGGCAACGCGTAAGAAATGCATTTCAAATGTTTTCGGAACGGGTGTGGGCGACGGGCCAATGATGTAAAATTCAACCAGGATTCATGGATTACAAAAAATGCATCCGAACAAAGCGTTCCACCGAAGTCCGCCCCACGGTCTCATTTATAAATCAGGTTCACTTTGGCGGACATCGGTGAACTTGGCCGTTATCCGAGAAAGAGTGTTACTTGGACAATCCGACTCGTGACTATCTTTTGCAGCGAACAGCTGTCGAGCATGCGAAGTTCCTTTTGCCGTATCTTCCTGAGCAAGGTCGCATCTTGGATTTTGGCTGTGGTCCAGGCACGATTACGACTTCATTGGCCGAAATGTTCCCTCTTGCTAGCTTTGTCGGACTTGATATTGATCCATCAATCCTTGCTGGCACGAAACAGAATGCTCACGGGAATATCGAATTTCGAGTTGGTTCTGTTTACTCAATGCCATTTGATGATTCGACATTTGATCTAGTCTACTCGCATGCTGTCTTCCAGCACCTTGAAAATCCAAGTCTCGCGTTAGACCAAATGCGTCGCGTACTAACCAACAATGGAATTCTGTGCATCCGCATTCCAGATTGGACACAATTGAGAGTATTGCCCGCGTCCGATGCCACGGAACAAGCGATTGATAGATTTCTAGAGTGTCACTATGGCGACCGTTCCGATCCAAGAATAGGACCTAAACTTGAAGCTTTGGTGACAAACTGTTCTTTCACGCTTGAACTCGCTACCAGCAGCGTTGAATACAATGACGCATCAAAAATGCTCTCGAATCTAGCTGCTCGATTGAAACTCGCTGGGTATACTGACGAGGCAAATCATCTCGCTTCGATGTCTTCCGATCCCCAAGCAATCTTCAATCAAACTTGGCGTGAGATCATCGCGACAAAGAAAAACGGATAACAAACCATTGGACACGAAGCCCTCGATCGGTCGTTTTGACTTACGTTGAGTCAACTGCTCGGGCTCGGTCAATGGCGTCGTTATGCCTTTTTAAAACCATGATCCCTTCGCCGTCTGACCAGATTGAGAGCTTCATTGCGATCAACCGATGGGAGCAAGCCCGGGAGTTGATTCTTGCCGATCTGCAAAGACTGCCAGCAAGTCATTGGTTATGGACACGCCTATCGCTTACGTACTACGAACAATTTGAATATAAAGACGCACTTGAATGCTCGACAATGGCGTTAAAGATCGCTCCAAGATGTCCGCTTGCTTTGTGGGGTCATGCAGGATCTCTGACCATGTTGCGACAAAACTCGGAGGCCATTGCGATTTACCGCCGACTTGCTCGCCGACGTTTGAATTCGTTGGCTTACGGCGATTGCGGCGAAGGTCTTGCATGGGCAAGAGGGTTGGTTGCCGATTGCAACTATCGAATTTCGCATTGTTACGTAAAAACTGGTAATATGTCACTTGCCGTTCGCTACATGGAACGGCACATTAGACTTAGAGGGCCGGGTTGCCATTCGATATACTCGATGAGGCTCGTAAGAAAAGAACTCGAAAGGATAAAGCTGTCGGAATCGGCATAGCAAAGCATTCCACCGAAGTCCGCCCTACGGTTCGATTTACTAGTCGCATTCAAATTGGCGGACATCGGTGAATGCCGTCGTTATGCCTTTCCATTGACAACACCTATGGACTTACCAGACACAAGAGTATTCGATTGGCTTGGTATAGACCCGGATGGTGTGCCGTATTATCTGCATCCACTTAACCTGAATTGGAGCGAAGCCGGACCTGAACACGATCTAGCTCTTTTCCAATCGGTTGGCAAACGACTTGAATCAGAACCCGAATACTGGTCGCAGATTATTCGGACCCAGGCTTGGCGTCATACTCTTGTTGGCTGCGTTTGCGTCATGATGACGCGACGAAGTGACAGGTTTGCTGACCTCTTATATCGATTCAATCACGGTAGCTTTGTCGTACCGCAAGTTGCGATGACGATGGGAATTGTTTATCCTGATCTGGCCGCTCTTCATTTCAACACGTTCCTGACCGAACAAAACACGGTTCGTGACTACAAACAAATCACATCCGCTCAGGGTGTGCTTGCCAAACTAGGAATCACTCGCTCAATTGACCTTAGGACCGAAGATTTGGAATCGCATGACAAGCATGACGCGGACGTTGGGCATCGCGTTATCGAAAATCAATGGGATTTCTGGCATCAACAATCGTCTTGCCGCTCAAATAAGGCATAACAATCACATGCGCCGAAGTCGACGGCGGTGCATTATCTTGATGGGGACATCACTTTCGTCGACATCGGTGATGTGAAACGTTCGTCGGACCAGAATACCGGGCGCTTTGCCCCCGAGAATTGGGCATATGGAAAAAAAAAAAAAAATAGCGCCCTTGGCAACGCATTTTCGTGCCAATGAATGCAGCTCCCATCCGAATCACTTTTTTATCTTAATGTATTTTCGAAGGAACAATCGATGAACCGAAAATCTCAAGGCAAGCAACAAGACTACTATAGACGCTCCCGCCGCGCCGCATGGTGGGCTTCCGGTGTGTGCGGAATATTGGTCGCGATTTCAATTGCTGAAGGGCAATTCGATCAAGGCTTCAGTGGTCTTTGTCTTGTTGCGGCTTTTCTGCTGTTTGTTTGGGGTGTAGATTATCACCGACGGCTTCAGCGTCCCGAATCCACAACACCTATTGCGTGAGCGAGATCGCATAATCCGCATTGTGTGCGTCGTGCAGTGTTATAAGACTTATGGTCAATTGTCGTCGCTCTATTTCAAGGCATCGAGATTTGGAGCCGACGAACAAAGCGATCCACCGAAGTCGCGGATCGGCCGTTTCATGATGGTAGGTTTTTTGACCGCGACATCGGTGATCGCGGCCGTTCCAATGCTTAAATATTGGAGGCTCCCGATTGAGATCAGGCTGGTTGATCGATCAAGATTGCTTTTGGTAGAAGCATCGTTGATTGCCAATGCTGCTATCCAATGCTCGCATATTTGATAAAGAATGACGATCACGGTTAAAGCATCTCGTACAGTTCGACTGCTAGCGTTAGCTGGTCTGTGCACGTTTGTTCCACTAATCGGCACATTTGTTTTTTGTACCGTCATTCAGCCTCGGCCATTGTACGACCCAGTTGAGGAATGGATCCGCGTCGGAATCGATTTACATCGGGTTGACGAATTGCAATCGATGAACGTATTAACTTCAAGTGAATACAACGCTGAGTATGAGCGGGTGTTAGCCGATGCCCGAGACGTTGCGACGAATCCAGAATTTCCGAGTACACGTGACGCGTATCGTGAATACCGCCAAAACCGCATGGTGGGTTCGCAATGGTCGGCCGAATTCTGGCTTGCGCTCGTTTGTTCATTTACACTTACTGTCTCTGCTCTTTCTTGGCTTCACGGGGCTTCATCGACAGTCTCCTGCTACACTGATAAGACCGCAAAACAAAACGATCAACCCAATACGCGTTCCGAGCCGGGTTAGACGTTGCAGAAACGAGAAAACTGAAGGACTATCATTCTTGATAACCCAACCATGGAATGTCTTTCATTCTGAAAATGAAACGATGATATAGATCCAGCAATGCAACAGTATTGTATGGCAGAACAAAGCGATGCACCGAAGGCCGCCACGCAGTCGCTTGAAAATTGTTAATTACCGAGGGCGGACATCGGTGAACTTTGCCGTTCGGATGCACATGATTGCTTTATCAGATTGGTTACCACCGCTTGCTAGCTCGATAGCATTCACAGCTCTAGGGATTTGCAAGATCTATGGCTGGAGGAATGGAATTATAGGTGGTGGCGGCAAGCCGTGGTCGTGTCGCCTTAAGGGCAGATGTCCAAGTTGGAGTAACAAGGCTAACCTTGGTTTTATTGTACTACTCGTGTGCGTAGCATTGGTGAACTGGAGCTTGTTTGCGTTCGTATTATTGAGACATTGATCCGTGTTGCATCTTGTATTCAAGGTTGTGCCGCGGCGAGTGTTGGGAAGATGGAGAAAGGGCTTAGTGCCACAGGCTGCATGTTCGCGGCATAGCCACCGTAAGCAAGCAGCGATTTCGCCGAACCAAAGGGATGCAGGGGAGCCGGATGCGTTAACGGCGCACGTCCGGTTCTGGGAGGGGGCGACACTCAATCGATCAAGTCGAAGCTTTATGCTAAACTTGGGAGAGAGAGCTCGGACTACTCACCCGAAGTCCGCCACAGGGTGTCATTTAGAAATCAGGTTAACTTTGGCGGACATCGGTGATTTTTGTCGTTATTCCTTTACCATACTTTCAGCACATTTGCGGAACCTAGAGATTGCCATCACAATGAGAACAATACTTTGCATCGGCTTATTCGTCGGCATGCAGATGTTAGCGTTCACCCAAGACTCACTTCCCGCCTCGCGGACGCAAGTGGGTGTGGCGCATATTGGTGGGTTGTATTCCTTTTCGAAGACCGACTACCTCAACGAAGGAGCAGAGACGGCACGCGCCATTGGCGCACGGTGCATCAAGGTTAGCATGAGTCTGGATATCGAGAACCCATCGCCGAAGCTATATCCCTTTCATTCGCAGTGGCCAAGCGTGGCAACGCTGGAATCGCTCGCCGATACTTCCTACTACCGAAACCTTTTCGCAAGGGATTTCGATACTTTTATCTTAACAGCGTTTCGCCCGGGCCGCGCTGCGGGTTATTGGCGAGAGAGTTTTTCGTCCGAGGATGAGCTTGCGGAGGAGACATGCTTCGCCGCCTTGACTCGCCATTTGCTACACACTTACGCAGAAACAGGAAAGACGTTCATCATTCAGAACTGGGAGGGCGATTGGGCGCTACGCGGCAGTTTTGACCCCACAATCAAACCTGCGTCTGCGGCGACGGCAGCGATGATTCGCTGGCTAGCGGCACGGCAGCGAGGCATCTCGCTTGCGCGCTCCGAGTTCAGTTCAGGAAATGCACGGGTCTACCACGCATGTGAGGTGAATCTCGTCAGACAGGCGCAATTAGAAGGTGCGCCAAGTGTCACGACCGACGTCTTGCCGCATGTGCCTGTGGATCTGGCGTCATATTCAGCTTGGGACACGAAAAACTCTCCGGTGCACTTCGCTGAAGCATTGGCATTTATCGCGAAGCACAAACGTTCGACAGAACCGTTCGGCGAACATGGCGTTTATGTAGGCGAGTTCGGCATTCCCGAATCAGAGTGCTCACCGCAGCAAGCTTATGATCGCACCGCTGCCTTGCTCGCTGAGGCTCGGCGATTTGGTTGCCCGTATGCAGTTTACTGGCAACTCTATTGCAATGAACCAGTCGTCATGCCCCCGAAAGTGAACGCTGACTACAAGGGATTCTGGCTAGTGCGGCCCGATGGGACGCGCAGCCTTGTTTGCCAACTGCTCCAATAAACCGAGAGCGGCATAACCATCGCATACACCGGAGTCGCGGGCCGGCAGTTCCTTGCAATCGAGCATCACTTGCCGCGACCGCGGTGATGCGTAGCGTTCGGCAAATCGAGCACCTATCATGTCGAAGTCATTTAAAGCCTCCGTCGGCATTACTGCTTTGCCTCTTATTGCTTTGATATCGCTTTTCGCCGAAGAGCCTGTAGTCGTTCCAGGTCCGGCAGCAGACTCCAAACCCGTCGAAACCGCTTCGGCTCATGATCCTCCGCAGATCGTAGTCGCTTCGGCCATTGATGGTGAAAATCTCTTACTGGTTAATTTCAGAACGATTTACATTTTATTTAATGGAGAATCTTACAACACTCGTAGCGTGACGAAGACGTCATTGAAGAATGTCGGCATATTTACGGTTAAGGGACAACGAGTTTCCGTCGGAGAGGCTACTCACAAGATCTCAGGAAAGGACACGCCGATCCTTTGTTCGTCGTGGAATACGCCGCTTCCTGAGTTCTATGCTTCAATGTTTGAACCAGAGACTCTGCACTTTATCTTCCCGGAAGAGTCTCCAGCTTGGAAGAAAATCCAGGAACCCGGCAGGCCGATTCGCTGAATCAACTCGTGCCGAACAAGACTGTCAACCCGAGCGACGGATAGGGCGGATTTGGAAATCGAAGATTCTTGGCCGCCGCCGGGTTACGGTAGTCGTTATCCGAATCCAATGCTTATTACGTCCGAACATAAAGTTGCTTTTATCACGCAAAGCTATGCGGTTCTGCTATGCGTGACGAATTGGAGATTTGAACACGAATCCATGGTGGCACGATCCATGGTGGCACGCGCAGATTGACCCGTGTGGACACGCGCAGATTGATTCTCCAGATTGATTAAGGCTGTTTGATTTTTGAGTTGGGTTTGCTGGTATTGATCGGTTGGGGCGATCGAGAAATTAGGGGCCATGCCAGAGGCTTTGAGCAGGCGATGAAGAATTGTGTAGCGTTTTGGGGAGGCTACACGGGTAGTGCATAGGTGGGAAGCATTTGGCGCGAGAGCGTGCTTGGTTATGCGTTGTGTCGGTATTGGTTGGGTTACTGAATTGCGAGTAGCTCTTTGGCTCTGCTTCGGATCTTGTATCGCTGGTGACGCTGTCGGCTTCGTGTGGATTCGATTACATGCGGTTTGCCTGCGACGGTACTGAATAACTTGCCAAAGTCGCGAGTCAGTTCGCACCACGTTGTGGCGTCGATTCCAAGTCTTGCAAAGATCGTGGCGGTGCTCTCTGGTGTGGAGCCTCGCTTATCGGATCGAAGGGCTCTTGCTGTCCAATCGAGTAGCTCTAGGTAGCTTGCGAGACTCATGGGCAGGAATCCTTTGTCGCTTGCGCGATTGCCTTCGGTGTTGCAGCACGCTCCGATCGCATCCTTGAGCTCGTCAATCGATAGCGGACAGAGCGAGTGGGCTATCGGTTTGGCTTGTTTGCTCATGGATTTCTTTGGCGAGCGGTGATGGCTTGCTTCGGCGTGCAGCATGAGGGCTCGTTGTTGCCCTGAGGTGAAGTCGCTTGTCTCGATCGTCTGAGCCATGGCGGCGCGAATGGGATTAAGGTCCACGTAAGCTGCACAAGCCAGGATGGCGGTCTCGTCCAAAAGCCTCACAGCGCGATAGCGCGCTTGCCAGAATTTTCCACTCTCACGATCTTCGCGATTGGCTCGCTGGGCAATCTTCTGTGATAGAAACCTCATCCACCAGGAGATGTCGCTCAATCGAGATCGAATCGCCTTTAGCTTCACCGGATCATGGATGATTTGGTTCAAGTCGGACTCGTTGGGCTCCTCTGGGCGACCTTGTGCGTCTCGCCGTTTCGGGCAAAGCACAAGCCACCGCCGAGCGACTTGAAGATCATCCCACTGAGCGACTACATCCGGCCGCGACCTGAGCACCAAGTGAAAGTGGTTCGACATGATCGCGTAGCACAGGAGATCGATGGAGAAGCACTTCGCCAGATGGTTCAGTTCGCTTTCCATCCATTCCTTGCGGTGATCATAGTTCTTGCCCGTAAGCCGATCATGTCCCATCAAGAAACACCGCCTTACAGTCCGATTCATGACATGAACCATCGCTATTTCATCGGCATCAAAAATTTCGACTCTCGCTAACCGAGCCATGATCTCTCTCCAGAATTACAGCACCAGAAAAACACAATTTAGCGATAAGTGTACTTGTGTCCAGTGTTGGTGTTCATTTTCCGAAAATTTAGACCAATTCTCGGCTTGCCGTTGGCCGGCACTGTTAACAGAAGCACATTCTGCGCGTGTCCCCGTGGCGACGTGGCGACCCCCCCGTGGCGACCCCCCGTGGCGCCCCGTGTGGCGAATGCGCCCTCGTTTCCCTGGATATCTTTCTTTATCGTAAATTCAAGGTCTGGGCTTACTGAAATTGACGCCAACGGGCGATTCGCAAGATAATGCCAGAACAATCCAATGGGCACCGAGCAGCGGATCGACCGCTTGGACTTTTAAAAAACGTTACTTTTAGAAATTCTATTGGCCGCCGCTGTGGCATCGGCGATGTTGAACCTCACAAGCACCATTCATGCAGATTGACCGCCTCGATCACCTTGTTCTTACCGTCGCGGATATCGCTGAAACCTGCGAGTTCTATTCCAGAGTTCTCGGCATGAATGTAGTCACTTTCGGAACTGACCGTAAGGCATTGACCTTTGGCATGCAGAAGATCAATCTTCATCAAAGAGGGTCGGAATTCGAGCCAAAGGCCGAGAAGCCCATTCCCGGGGCCGCAGACTTGTGCTTCATTGCCTCTACTCCGCTCGAAGAAGTTATCGAGCACTTGCGGCAGTGCGAAGTGGCTATTCTTGAGGGCCCGGTCGGGCGCACTGGCGCAACGGGAGCAATAGAGTCTGTGTACTTCAGAGATCCAGATGGAAATCTCATCGAAGTCTCCAACTACACTGAGGCGTAACCAGGCGCTCTGCTTAACTCTACGTTAGGCCGCGCATACAAAGATCGTTGGCACTCCACTGCCCAAGACGATCCGACAAGAGACTTCACCACCGTCTTTTCAGAATTACACCGAGTATCGGCCCGGCGTAGTCAGCGAATCTCGAAACCAAGACGCGAAAGCCTGATCTGCGCGTGTCCCCCGCATCTCCCCCTAGCCAGCGAATCTCGAAACCAAGACGCGAAAGCCTAATCTGCGTGTGTCCCCCGCATCCCTCTTGTCCCCCGCATCCCTCCCGTACCCGCCCTCCCGTACCCGCCCGATCTTACCCGCCCGATCTTCGGCGGGTGTCCCCGATCTTTTTCCTCCCGATCTTTCCCCCGATCTTTCGCGATGTTTGTTTGCTTCAGGATCGATAGACTTGAATCAACTCGTGCGCAACAATACATTCGCGACTGTCATTCAAAGGGAACGAGCAGATGTCACGTGGATAAAATGGTTCAACCTATAACGCTTCCAAGAGTCGTTTTCGGAACAACGACGCTTGGTAACTTGTTTGTCATGCCTAGTGATGCAGAGAAAAGCAAGTTAGTGGAAGCTTGGCTCGATGTTACTACGGCTCAACTTCCAAGAACGCAAGTTGCAATCGATAGCGCTGGAAAATACGGAGCGGGACTTGCCTTAGAAGTACTAGGACGAGAATTGAAACGGTGCGCAGTCGATCCGAATCATGTCTTGATAAGTAACAAGCTTGGTTGGAGGAGGGTTCCTCTGCAAGCGTCAGAGCCAACCTTTGAACCCGGTGTTTGGCTTGGATTAAAGCATGACGCAGTACAGGATATCAGTTACCGAGGCATCCTGAGATGTTGGGAAGAAGGTTGTGAGTTGCTTGGCGACTACACCGCTCAAATGCTTTCGGTGCACGACCCGGATGAGTATCTTGCGGCCGCCAAAGATGCAGACGATCGTAAGCGAAGGTTGGACGATATTCTTGCTGCATATGATGGATTGTACGATCTACAAAAGCAAGGCAAAGCACAAGCGATTGGTATCGGTTGTAAAGACTGGCGTGTTGTGCGTGAATTAGATCGGTTGTGCAAGTTCGACTGGGTGATGCTCGCGAATAGCTTCACGGTGATGTCACACCCGAAAGAGCTTTTGGAGCTTATGGATTCTTTATCCGAGAGAAATATTGCGATTATCAATTCGGCCGTTTTGCACGGTGGTTTTTTAAGTCGAGGCTCTTTAAGCGGGGAATCCGTTGACAACGAAACAACAAATCGGTGCGAGTACTTTGACTATCGACCGATGAATCCACAAGAGCCGTCGGATGCTGCCAAGCTTGATTGGCGGACTCGCTTTTTAAGTCTTTGCCAAGGGTACGGCGTTAGTCCTTTTGATGTTGCCGTGGCGTATGGGCTCTCGCATCCTGGTATACGTTCGATAGCCCTTAGTACAAGTCGCCACGATCGGGTTGCTTCGTTAGTCGATGCGGCAAACAAGCATGTTCCCGAATCGGTATGGAACGCCATGATCGACAACGGACTATTGGACGCGTTACCGCTCACTTCTACCAATTCATCGTAAGCTTTAGCCCAGCAATCACGAGTACGGCTGCAAGCAACCGTTTGATTGTTGTCGTTGGAAGTTTCTTGCTTCCGAGGTAAGCACCCGCGAAACCTCCGATAGCCGCCGCGACGATGAGCGGGATCGCTGTGGTTGGCAGCGTCTTGGTGCTGATGATATGACCGGTTAAACCTGAAACCGAATTGCACAGGATAAATAGCGCAGAGACTGCTGCTGCTTGTTTCACGCGAGCCCATCTCTTCCAAAGCAAAAGCGGTGTCAAGAAGATCCCGCCACCCGTTCCTGTTAAGCCAGCCAGCAATCCGAGCGCTCCGCCGGTAGCCACAGCTACTTCCGTTCGACACGAGACGGCCTCAGGGTCGTCACTTGCACGAACGAAAAATCGATACGCCGAAAACAGGAGCACACAACCGACGGTTGGCTTAAACCACTCCGACGGCAGTTCTAGAAGACCACCGATAAACGCCATTGGGATCGCCAAAACAGCGAACGGCCAAAAGATCGTCCAAGAGAAATGCCCAGCGCGATAGAACTGGATAAATGTGATCGTCGCAACCAAGATATTCAGTGAGAGCGCCGAAGGTCGGATAGCTTCGGGAGTCATACCCACTAGCGACATTACTGCGATAAAACCTGATGCCCCCGCATGGCCAACAGAGGAGTACAGAAATGCGACGACAGCGATCAACACTGATAGTATCGAAAGCATCATCAACGAATCATGGTTCATGATGCGTAGACAGGAGTCAGGTCTCGATGAACCTCTTCCACCATCGATGCATATACTTTGGGGGTCTCTTGTGCGTATCCAACCATCAATAACATGTCGCACAAGTTGTTGATTCGGCGTGGAACACCCTCGGTGAGGAAGTGAATGGAATCGATTGCCGCCGATTCGAAAATCTGATCCGCAGTGGCTCCTGCAGCGCGAAGACGGTGTGTGATATACGAGTATGTCTCTTCCACGTTGAATCGATTCAAAACGCAACGCGCAGCGATTCTTTGATTGAAAGATACCTGGCGCTCAAGCTGGGGAAGCAAGCTCGGCTGCCCATTCATGAGGATTGTTATTCCGGTCTGTCCACTGGAGTTTTCATCCTCGCTTCCATCCGCATTAGCAGCCGATGATGGGATCTTCGCCAAGTTCAGCAAAAGTCGCAGCGCCTCGAATCCGCCACGGGCTTCCATCCACTCGGCCTCTTCGATCAGTAGCAAGATTTGCTTTTTCGCAAGACTTGCGTTTCGAATGGCGGTTTCAATTTGTCGAATCGAAATTGCTGGGCTGGTTATATGGTGGTCCGCTTCGTCCGAAAGCTGCATTGCCAAGTATGCAAGCAACTGGTCGCGGTCTAAATCTGGATATGGTAACGAAATCACCGGTCCGACGAATTCGGGGAGTTGTGCGCGAAGTTGGTTTTGCACGAGGCTCTTGCCGACACCGCTAGGACCACACAGGACGACGACTTCGCGGCGATTTTCGATCGCGTAAAGAATCTTCAATAATGCGGTTTGGTGCGTTGACGACGGGTAGTAAAACCGAGACGTCAAACGATCCTCGAAGGGCTTTTCCGTAAGCTTCCAGTACGATTCATACATGTTCTTCAACCTTGCGAATGGAAGTTTTCGGCAATCCCGATAGAGTTGATGTTATTGCGTCGAAGCGTTTCGATAGCCCCATCGACACGTTGGCGAAGACTTAGTTGAGCATCAACAATGACCAACGCCGCATCAACAACTTGTTCGTCACCAAGCCCACAAAGTGTTTGCTGTTTGCCATGGATTCGATTGCAATCCAAAATCACCAAGTCGTAACCTAAGGCAATTCGTTTCAAAAGCTTATTGATTCGAATCTGATGTTGCTCGACTTGTGAATTGCTCCAAGCACCCAACGAAGGGAAGAATGTGATCTTTTCCTTGACCGCATGGACCGCGACTTCATCCAGTGGAACATTCTCAAGAATACATTCTTGCCAACCGTGGGCCACTTCCAAATTAAGTTGATCTACCAAGCTGGGGCATTCGTAATCGCAATCGACCAGCGCGACACGTAGTCCAGCTTTAGAAACCGCTTTTGCAATACACATAGCGACTGTCGAACGACCTACGCCGCGCTCACCACTCGTGATTGCGAGAGTTCGCAGTCCTTTGCTGGCGGCATGTTGAAGGTGAAGTCCAATGTCGCGAATGGCATCAGGTTGATTTTGCATCAACCCAGCGACAGTTGCTGGCCAAAGAAATTCATCGACTTCCCATGTTGGTGTTACTGGCAGAGCGAGTTTAGCAATACTCTCTACCAAAGGCTTGGTGGAAGCAGCCTTCGAGAAGGACTTTGGCGCGGGCGTATGAATGTAGGTCGTGTCTATCGACTCTGCCTTCGCAGGGGCGACTTGCGGAGTCGTTTGACTTGCAACGTGGGCGACTGTTGGCGTTGCCGTTTCGGAGTAGTGATAAGCCGCTGCTTCAGCTGTAATATGCGATGAAGCTGGAGTTGTCGGGTGAAATCCCACACTTTGCGGCACTGAATGTTGCGATACAGGCTGAGCTACTTGTGGTAGAACCGATTGCGGTGTTGGCGGACTCAAGACCTGCCCAGGCTGCGAAACAAATGGTTGCACCGGAGTCGGGAAAGGTCTTGTGAACGGGTTTGATTCGTGAGTCTCGCGATGTGGGCGATCGATGCGAATGAATGAATTTGGTTTGCCGGGATTTCGGATTTTCGCGGAAGGTCCATCGGAAGTCGAATTCGACTTGACTCCACGTTCGACAACATGAAATTGCCAAGCGTTATATTCAGATCCGCGATCAACAGAGTCGTTGAAGACTTGTTGGTTTGACGATGCATGAACGTTTACGTGATCGATTGGAGCGATTGATGGCTTGGAAGCCGTCGGCATCGGTGCCGGAGCGGAACGTGATGCTTGTGGGTCGTTCTTGTTCCAACGGGTTGGAATGGTCGGGATGGCAGGGGGTGGGGCAAGATCCACGTTGCCGCGCGACTGTTGGAAGTAGCTTGAAAGGGTTTTTCGAGTTGTTTGAAGGCTAGTTTCTGTCGGGTCTGCGGGTGCCGGAGCGACTGGCGGATCAATTCGAACGGTCGATGACGAACGTTGGCGCGATGCGGCAGATGTCGTGTGAATCGATGGCTCTGGCCTGGACACTTTTGGATTTGCAGTTTGCGTTGTCGCTGGCGTCGTGGGTTGCAATTCCGATGGGTGTGAAATCGTTTGTGGCCCGCTAGCCAATGCGGATCTTGCTGTTGGATATGACGCTGTTGGATGCGAAGGTATCACGCTTGCATGAGGTGGAGCTATCGGACTAGCAGCGTGCGCAAAAAGATTGTTTCCGTTGGACGGAGAAGCTAGAGGAGCACTTGTTGCTGCTTGCTGCGAAGGCGAAGATTGTGTTGGAGAGAGATTGCCAGATTGAGCGGTTGATGATGCAAGCGGTGCTGCAGCGGGTTGCGTTCTAGGCTGGGGCATTGATTGCGGTGTCATTTCAACGGTCGACGCACGCGCGCGGTTCTGTGCGTAGGCTTTTATAAATGCTTGGTCAATTTGGCTCATGATTTATTCCTAATTCCCATTGGTGGGTTGATATTGGAATTGAGGACTTAGTGGTTGATATCCACCGGAGACAGGAATGGGAGTGGAGTTCTGGCCAGTCGGCTGAAGCGACTGTGAAGTAGGACTTGGAACGTTTTCAGGCAATCCAAAGCGATCCGGGTTGAAGCTTCCCGAGATTGGAACGTAGGGTTGTCGAACGGAAGCAGGAGCCGTCGTGTTCACTGAGGCCTGTGTTGTGTTGGATGGAGGCGGGTTCACTGTGTTGGGATTCTTTGCAGGAACATTGAAAGCTTGTGGAGCACCGTAAGATGGAGGTGCGCCATAGACCTGAGACACACCGTAGCCTTGCGGAGCCGGTTGTACAGGTTGGTTGTAGGACGGCGACTGGACAGCCGGAGAAACGTAGACAGAATTGGGCTGCATCGGAACGGAGACCATGTTTGCATTTGGCCCGAACGAACCAGAAGCAGGATTCCACTGAGCAGTTGGTTGTTGTTGCGGTACTTGTTGTTGCGGTACTTGCTGTTGCATTACTTGCTGCTGCATTACTTGCTGCTGCGGTGCAGAGGTTACTGGTTGTCTGCCCATGGCCATTGCTTGTTGCTGGCTCTCCATGGTTGCCATGCGAAGCTTAAAAAGTTCTTCCGTTTCAAGATCAGGAGTTGATGTCGAGATGATTTGAGGAGGAGCGGCCGCTGTTACTGCGATAGGTTCGCGCGGTTCTAGGACATGCGGATTGGTAATCACAGTTGAACCCGACGGTGACTTTTCGTTCTTGCTCGGGCTCATCGATCCATTCGCAAAGTTCGTTTGGGTGAACTCTGGCTCCCGTGCTTGGTCAGAACTTGTCACGGAGTTTGGAATCGCAACCGATTTCAACGTTGAACGTGGAGTTGGTGAAGGCTGATTAAAATCGATTGACGATTGAGTTGGTGATCCGATGGTCAGCGACTCGTCGATCTTTGAGTTTGAAGTGCTTTCGGAAGACACTGCAACGCTTGTATTGGCGGCGGCATCGCCATTGGAGTTCGCAGTCTCCGATGAAGGACTCAGCGCATCATTGGATTCATTGCTAAGTGATAGAACCATCGGAGCGGGAAGTTTCGGAGCTGCGAGTGGCTCAATCGAAAACGACTCTTCAGGTTTGGCCGCATCTGTTTTAACAAGTAGATCCGCGGACTTTGTGGTTTGCGAATTTGAAGACGTCGTGTCGGTCGTTTGAGGTGGAACTGCTGCGACCGCATTCGACGGTGTGTTTGCTGCTGGTGTGTTGATTGCAACGGTTGTCGAGTTTGATCCGCTGCTTTTGACAAGCAGGCCGACAACGGCGAATCCAATTCCGAGCAAGATTACATTGGTCGACCAAGGCCGGCTAGAACTCGAACGGCGATCTGTGATAGGGGCTGGAACCGAAGAAGCGACTGCAGGTGCACCGATGGGCTCGGCGGATTGGGCGACAGTGGGCTTCGGAGCGCCGGCTATGCCACTTTTGGCTTGCTGTTTTGTCTCCATCGACAATTCTGGCGACTTCTTTTCAGCTGCCGCTGGAACTACTGCGGCGAATTCAGGGTTTTTTTGCAGATTTTGTAGCCGGAATAGGACTGGAACTTCGCTGGAAGGTCTTCGATTGGCAGCATGTTTGGCTGTGTCAAAACGATATGACTTCGCAGACGCGTCGTTCTGAGATCCACCTGGGTTTTGAAATTCGCGTGGCATGCTTGCAAAATCCTTTTTGCGGTTTGTCGAGCCGGTAGTCTTCGCGTCAACAATCGCGAACTCGTTACAGTCGATATTTTCCTTACAACTTGCTCAATCTCCTTAATCGGCACGAAACACAGACATTCTTTACACATATTCCGATTACAAAATCCAGGCCATCTGGGGGCTTTGAGTCGATCCGCGGCAATATGGTCTATCTCTCTTATTTGACTAGGAAAGTTATGAAGCCTCACTTAAAATCGGGGTTTCATCGGAATACCGGTTCAGTTCAATAGTGAACAAGCTCGTTTCCCAATAGCCGTCACCGATTCTCAACAACGATAAAATCGCCTCATGCTCAAATCTTCGAATCCAGTCGACATTCTCCCGGGACTCATCCGTGAACGCCTCCTGATTTTGGACGGGGCGATGGGATCGATGATCCAACGATTGAAGCTGGATGAAGCCGCTGTGCGCGGTGAACGCTTCAAAGGTCACCATAAAGATTTGGTCCGGTTCTCCGATATATTGAACCTGACAAATCCCGATGCGATCTCGGATATCCACTACGCCTACCTAGAAGCCGGCGCGGACATCGTCGAAACGAACTCCTTTGGTGCCAGCCCAATCGGGATGGTCGAGTTCGATTTACCTAATGAGCTGGTTCGCGACTTGAACTTTGCGGCAGTAGATTGCGCTCGAAAAGCGGTCGACCGGATCGCGAAGAAATATCCTGGCAAAAGAAGATTTGTAGCTGGAAGTATCGGGCCGACGACAAAACAGCTCGCCATTAGCGTAAAAGTCGACGACGCTGCCAACCGCGATGTGACTTATATGGAGATGGTCGCTAGCTATAAGGAGCAAGTCGCTGCGCTGGTCGAAGCCGGGGTCGATATTCTTCTGCCTGAAACAGCCATCGACACACTTAACCTCAAGACATGCCTATTTGCTATCAGTGAGTACTTCCGAGAATCCGGTCGCCGCGTTCCAGTCATGGTCAGCGGGACCTTCAAGGACGGGCGAACCTTCGTAAGCGGTCAAACGGTAGAAGCTTTCTGGAATGCCGTCAGTCACTTTCCACTACTGACGGTCGGAATGAACTGCGCGGTAGGCCCTGCTGCGATGCGAGCTGATATCGAGGAGATGTCGAAAGTCGCTCAAACGGGTATTTCCTGCCACCCGAACGCAGGACTTCCCAATGAAATGGGTGCCTACGATCTTGGACCAGCTGCGATGGCCGACTACATAGAAGATTTTGCCAAGCAGGGTTGGTTGAATATCGTTGGTGCTTGCTGTGGTTCAACACCGGATCACATTCGCGCAATCGCAGATCGATTGGTAAAGATGCCGCCACGGCAAGACCCTGAACCGATCGTGTGGACTCGACTGAGCGGGACTCTTGCCGCAACGCTGCGTCCCGAGACACAGTTCACGATGGTTGGCGAGCGGACCAACGTCACCGGTAGCCGCGCCTTTGCAAAACTTATTCGCAATGACCAATTCGACGCGGCCGTAGAAGTGGCTCGACAACAAGTCGAAAACGGGGCGACCATCATCGACATCAACATGGATGATGCTCTTCTAGATGGAGCCGAAGCGATGACTCGATTCTTGCGACTAATCGCAGGTGATGATGTCGCTGCGAGCGTGCCTGTCATGATCGACAGCAGCAAGTGGGAGGTCTTGGAAGCCGGACTGCAAAACGTCCAAGGCAAAGCGATCGTCAACAGCATCAGCTTGAAAGATGGTGAGACCGAGTTCCTTCGCAAGGCACGTCTGATTCAGCAATATGGAGCTGCCGTGGTCGTCATGGCCTTTGATGAAAATGGGCAAGCGACCGAAACGAGCGAGAAGGCACGTATCTGCAAACGAGCCTACGATCTCCTGGTCCGCGAACTGCAATTCCCACCACAGGACATTATCTTTGATCCGAACATTCTTACCGTCGCAACTGGTATCGAAGAACACGACAACTATGCAGTCAACTTCATCGATGCTTGCCGAATTATCAAGCGTGAATGTCCCCGAGCCAGAATCTCCGGCGGTGTAAGCAATATCAGCTTCTCCTTCCGAGGTAACGAAGTTGTCCGAGAAGCAATGCACTCCGCGTTTCTTTACCATGCCATCCAAGCGGGAATGGACATGGGTATCGTTAACGCTGGGCAACTTGCTGTCTACGAAGAGATTCCGAAAGTGCTCCTCGAACACGTCGAAGATGTGCTTCTCAATCGTCGTCCGGACGCAACCGAACGAATGCTGACCTTGGCTGAATCCTTCAAAGGCGATTCAACCAAGAAGACCTCAGCGGAGAATCTAGAATGGCGAACCAAGCCCGTCTCTGAAAGACTTAAGCACGCTCTCATACAAGGGATCGACAAGTACATCGAAGAAGATTCCGAAGAGGCTCGACAACAGTGCTCTCGATGCTTGGAAGTTATCGAAGGGCCTTTGATGGATGGAATGAGTGTCGTTGGCGATTTGTTTGGTGCTGGAAAAATGTTCTTGCCCCAAGTCGTTAAGAGTGCTCGCGTCATGAAAAAGGCGGTTGGATACTTGCAACCGTTCATGGAAGAGGAAAAGAAAAATCTCGGCGTCGCCAGCCAATCGTTCCGTGGAAAGATTCTGATGGCAACCGTCAAAGGTGACGTGCATGACATCGGTAAGAACATCGTGGGCGTGGTGCTTGGGTGCAACAACTACGAGGTGATCGATCTCGGCGTGATGTGCTCGGCAGATAAAATTTTGGATACGGCTGTCAAAGAGAAGGTGGATGTAATCGGGCTCTCTGGTCTGATTACTCCGAGCTTGGACGAGATGACGCACGTCGCAAAAGAAATGCAACGACGCGGCATTGATATTCCATTGCTTATCGGCGGTGCGACGACTTCCGCAAAACATACGGCAGTAAAGATTGCTCCGTATTACAAGGAACCAATCGTTCACGTTTTGGATGCTTCTCGAAGCGTCGGCGTTGTTGACTCTTTGTTAAATGCGGAACTCAAACCCGCTTTCACGGCCAAGAACGAAGAGCTGCACAAAGAAATGCGAGCCAGCTACGAAGCTCGACAAGTGAAACTGGTACCGTACCAAGAAGCGTTCAAGAAGCGATTTGCAACCGATTGGTCCAGCGTTCGAATTGACAAGCCGCAATTCACGGGAATTCGGATCCTCGATAACTATTCGATCGCAGAAATCGCTAAGTTCATCGACTGGTCTCCGTTCTTCAACGCATGGGAGTTGAAAGGAAAGTACCCGAAGATATTCCAAGACGAATATGTCGGTGCGCAGGCGAAAGAACTTTTCGATAACGCCTCAGACCTGTTGCTAGACATTATCTCGAAGAAGAAGTTGACTGCCAAAGCAATCTACGGATTCTGGCCAGCGGCTTCCGATGGTGACGATGTGGTGCTCTATACAGATGAGTCGCGAAGTCACGAGTTGACACGTTTCCATTTCCTTCGCCAGCAGTGGGAACGAAAAGGTCAAAACGATTTCCGATCGTTGGCTGACTACATTGCACCGATCGGTTCCGGTCGTGAGGACTACCTGGGGACATTTGTTGTCACAACAGGCCATGGTGCTGACGAACTGGCGCTCGAGTATGAGAAAGCCAATGACGACTACAACTCGATCATGATCAAGGCCATCGCTGATCGTTTGGCAGAAGCGTTCGCTGAACTACTCCACAAGAAGGCTCGTGAAGAGTGGGGATTCGGTGTCGAAGAATCGCTTACGAATGATCAGTTGATCGACGAAGAGTACCGTGGCATCCGACCTGCGCCGGGATATCCTGCGTGCCCAGATCACACCGAAAAGGAAATCTTGTTCAAGCTCCTAGATGTCGAGAAGAACATCGGCGTCAAGCTTACGGAGTCTTGTGCAATGTGGCCAGCCGCTGCAGTGAGCGGGTTTTACTTCGCACACCCTGAAAGTCGATATTTTGCAGTAGATCGACTAACTCAGGATCAGGTGCAAGACTACGCACGCCGCAAAGGAAAGTCGGTCCGCGAAATAGAACGATGGCTTGCACCCAACATTGGTTACGAAACCACCTAGTCGCTGACGCTGTTGATTGAGTAACTGGATTCGTAAGAATTCAGGAGCTTTCTTGGAGGGCCACTTCAGATGTCTTACGACATCCGCAAACAGTTTAGTTGGATAGCGCTAGGTCGAGCACAATAATCAATCGCAACCATGTTGGAGTTCAGCCTTTAGGCGCTGAGCCCCCTGGATTCGCAAAAAGCGGCTAAAGCCTGGACTCCAGCGCAAGCCTGGCATTGCCCGATTAGGTTTGTTTTCAAGGGTTAACGAACGGGACCGCAGCGACTCAGAGTTGCGCACGTTGAATGATCGCGACGGCAACAATGAAGCAGATCATCATGAAGATCCAAACGACATCCAAAAAGTGCCAATACATGGCGCAGAACATCAGCCCCCAATGACGTTCATGATCGTAGGATTTGTTGATGGCGCCGAAGATGACCGCTACCAAAACAATTACGCCACCGACGACATGCAATGCGTGAACCATCGCCAACAGGAAGGTAAGGGGGTATGGACTAAAGTTAGCGGACTGAGCCACGAGGGCTCGGCTCATTAAGAGATACATCGCCTCGCCCTGAATGGCAAAGAACGCAAGCGCCAGAGCCATCGATATGCTTGTGAGAATCAGCACAGACTTCGACTGGTTGCTCTTTGCGGCCAGCACGGCGTAATGCAGACACCCGGAGACGCCTATCAACAGGATCGTACTCACGATAAAGCTCTGCGGAAGTACGAAAGCTTTCGTGTCAGGTCCTGGATGACCAACACGCATGGCAACGTAGACTACGAATAAAATCATGCTTGAAAAGAAGAACACACCGAGTGACGCTAAAAAGAGCCATACTCCTTGTTTGGCTCTTCGGTCTTCTTCAACGAGTAAAGTCATTTCTTATTCATTAAGTCGAGGGATATTGATACTTTTGTTAACCTAGGTCTAGAGTAGCTAAGCTCGTGAGAATTTACTCGATGGTGGACACCAAAAGCGAAGCCGCTTCTTTCATTTGAATTGCTACAACTCACACACTAGATCTTAACTAAGCTTAATTGCGCTTGGGTTTACAATTGCTGTGATTGAAGCATCCAAAGGTGTTTCTCGAGAGGGCCGCAAATACCAATCAGCATGTCTTGAGTGACAGGATCTAAGTCTCCCGTCTTGTCGATCGCTTCACGAAGAAATTCAATGACTCGATGAATCCGGTTGCTGATCTCCTCAATAACTTCTTGAGTCGGAAGAAAGCGTTTATGAAGTGGATTCAGTCGCGTCGATCCCGCAATCGATTGCACAAGTCCATCGGCGGGAACACCCAGTGTCACCATGCGTTCTGCAATTTCGTCAGACGCATCACGAGCCGTTTCGACGATTTCGTCGAGTTGTTCGTGAAGCGGTTGAAACAGGGCTCCACGAACGTTCCAATGCGCGTGCTTGAGAAGCAAAGACAAATCGGTGATGTCGGTCAGCAAAGGTTGCAGCAGGGTGGCCGTTGCATTCGCTTTATCATTATCGAACATGCTACGAAACTGGGAACCGCTCATAAAAACGTACCTTTCGAGGAAATTAGGACTCAAATCAGAGTAGGCATCGTATCGCAAAATTCCTAGTGCTTTACCCCAAACTAAATTTTTGCATCTGGTTACTTCGGGGGAATTGTGATGTCGTTAGGAAAAGACGTCCGACTTCGCAGGAAACATTAGCAGAATCTAGTCCCTTCAGATGCCTTGCGACATCTGCTACGAGTGCGAACCCCATCTTTCAATTGTGCTGAGACGCACTTTTGGGGTTTGATTGACGTCAGGAATCCCAGAAATTGCTTGGTTCGACAGCAAAAAGGTCCCTGGAAAAGCTATAATCCGAAAGAAGTGATGAGCGAGGGCACGCAGTAACATGAAGCCCCCACTCAAATCGTCGACTTGATTTTGCCTGCGAGAGATTCCTTGCAAGCTACCCCGCCGCACAGTGTGCATCAAATCTCCACCTTACTAACTCTCCACCCCGCTCCAAACTTGAGATTGGTTTTATGTTATGAAAAGCTCCATTTGCAACATCTTTCGAGTCGTTGGTTTTGCATCGATTCGATGTCGTCTGCTTGCCGCGTTCGCAGCGATCAGCGTAGTTGGCCCAACATTTGATACTGCGTTCTCCGATGAATTGACGAAGGCAACAGCCACGATCGCTCCGGCGAATAACGCTTGGAATGTAAAGCCTCTAGCGCTCGATGCCAATGAAGGAGTTGCGGTGGGCGATATCGATGGGAACGGAAGCTTGGATATTGTTGCTGGGCGGAACTGGTATCCGGCTCCCGATTTTATTCCACGTCCCTTGCGAGCCATCGAAGATTGGAATGGCTATATCAAAAGCAATGGCGACTTCCTTTACGATATCAACGGCGATGGACGTTTAGATGTGGTTGCAGGTGATTTCATAGGAACCGAAGTGGCTTGGTTTGAAAATCCCGGTGACGAGCCGCTTCGACTTGGACAAACATGGAAACGCCATCTTTTGGTTGATACAAAACTAAGCCAAAACGAAGCTCAGTTGCTTCAAGATCTCGATGGCGATGGACTACCTGAATGGATAGTCAACAGCTGGAGTCCAAAAAATCCATTGATGATCTATCGATTTGTTAAAGCTGATTCTCCGAAAGCAGGTGAACCAGTCGTCGAAGTTGTCCCTACAAAGATCAGCGATACCGGGAACAAGCACGGTTTGGGGGCTGGTGATTTGAATGGTGATGGAAAAATCGACATCCTTACTGGTGGCGGTTGGTTCGAGCAGCCAATCGAATCTCCTTGGACAACTGCTTGGACGTATCACCCCGACTGGGATATCCAAGCAAGTATTCCAATGCTGGTTCATGATGTCGATGGAGACGGATTGAATGACATGTTGTACGGAATGGGGCACGACTACGGTTTGTATTGGTGGCGTCAGACAGCGGGCGAAAGCCAAGCCTCCGGTGAGAAGAAGGCGGCGACTCTTCAGTTTGAGAAGCACTTGATCGACAAGAATTTTTCACAACCCCACGCCCTTGCCATGGCAGACATCGATCAAGATGGCAAGCTGGATTTGATTACCGGTAAGCGATACTATGCTCACAATGGCAAAGACCCAGGCGGAAAAGAAATGCCGGAGATGAACTCCTATCGCTATAACGCCGAAACAAAGTCCTTTGACAAATCGGTTATTGAACAAGGGCATGTCGGTGTTGGCTTGCAAATTGCAACTTCCGATATCAACGGTGATGGAAAAGTGGATATCGCCGTAGCTGGTAAAAGTGGTACCTATTTGATTCTGCAAAAGTGATTAGTTGGCCATCGCCACTTTGCGCTGAAGTCCAGGCTTTACCCGCTTTGGGAGCATCCAAAGGGCTCAGCGCCCGAAGGCGGTAATCCAGCAGAGTTGCGACTGTTCATAAGGTTCAACGTGGCGCTGCCGAACTAACTTCCGTCTGCAAACTTTCTTCTTAGTTGAACCCAAGTAGCTGCGTCTCTCCGAGATGCAACGATCTCCTCGTATCGACAAACAAGACTGCATTTGGACGACCAAACTACGCAGTTTTATTTGCTTCGCTGCGTTCCACCCCTATGAATTCTCGTGATTCGCAGTCCACTACGCATAAAAGCATTGCGATGCTCATCGATAACGCGAATGCACGCGAATAGGCCAGTATTGAAGAGCGCGAAGCTTGTAGATTGCAACTCACGGCATATCAACTCCGCCTTTGCTCCAAGGATTGCATCGGAGTATTCTCCATATTCCGCGAATGGTACCGAGGATTACCCCATGCTTTTCAACAGCCCCAATGAAGTAGTTCGAACACGAAGGATGATACTTACAACGGGCACCAAGCAACGGGCTAATGCCACGTTGATAGAATCGCACCAATTGGATGAGTAAGAAACGAACCAGGATAGATAAAGTCTTCATGCTATGAATTCTTCAATCGACTCGCCACGTCAACCCTTGAGGCAATCGATTCAGATTATGGCATCCATCGGCTGATACTACGACTAAATCCTCGACACGTATGCCACCCAGAGATTTGCAATACAAACCGGGTTCAATAGTTAAGACATCTCCTTCGACAATCGTGACACCGTTATCCGCTAGTAGGGGAGCCTCGTGGACTTCTAGTCCTAAACCGTGTCCAGTGCCGTGAGTCATCGCGGTAAAATCGCTTGGGTCACTATCCGTGGGTAATCGCATTTCAAATCCATGTTGCTTGATGACGGAGGCAGTCACCTCGTGAACTGCATGGCCTGTGATACCCGGTCGAATTGCTTCAGCGGCAGCAGCCTTCGCGGCGACAACGGCTGCGTGCATCTTTTCTAGCCTTGGCGATATGTGTCCGTGCACAACTGTTCGAGTGCAATCTCCGTTGTAAAGAGTTGATTTGTCTCGCGGAAAAATATCGACGATGATCGGTTGCCCGGTAACAAGCGGGCCCGAACCGTGCTCATGACAATCTCCCCCTTGAGGACCACACGCGACAATCGACTCGGGGTTAGAAAAGCCGAACTCGATCAGCCATTGATCAATCTTGGTTCGCACAAACTGACTTGTTAACAAATCGCCGTCCGAAACAAGTTGTCCGGGTACGCAGTCTTGAGGTGTGTTCCCCTTGAAAACCATACCTTCGGAGATGACCTCCGCGTTACCGATCATCTCACAGGCGCGTCGCATAACGATTTCGGTGACTTCCTGAGCTCTTGTGATCGCTTCGATTTCTCG
>JAIYDQ010000271.1 GCA_027487375.1 Planctomycetaceae bacterium | reverse complement strand
TTAAGTACATGGAGCGACACGATCCAGGTGTGCAGTTACCAAATGAGACGTTAACGAAAGGGAGCGGTTCGTGCCGCGACTATGCGGTTCTGCTGATGGAAGTCGCCCGATACTTGGGTTTCGGAGCACGTTTTGTCACCGGCTATATTCAGATGGCTGAGGGACAACATGGATCAACGCACGCGTGGACTGAAATCTACTTGCCTGGCGCAGGATGGCGCGGATTCGATCCAACCAACAACAAGCTTGCCGGATGCGAACACATTTCGGTCGCAGTGGCACGCGAGCAAGAGAAAGCCGCACCGCTATCAGGATCTTGGTCGGGCCCCTCGGACGCATATCAAGGCATGAATGTTTCCGTTCAAGTTGCTCTACGATAGACGACGCAAGCAAACATCGCAAAGATGTTAGTCAAAGACTTTTCTCTTGTACCGCTACACTCTGGCGAGCGTAGCTACGCGTTAGGTTCAAAGCCGAACATTCTTTTTGTTCAGTCAGTCACCGCCTAGCAGTTGTGAATTGTCACTGCATTAAGCCAGCATCACGAAGGCAGGTTTAACCTGAAATCTTCTTGTATCTGAATCTTTTTGGTTCGTCGTCTTTGATACCTAGTCGCTCACGTCGCTGGGCTTCGTAGGTTGCAAAGTTTCCTTCGCACCAATGCACGTGGCCGTCTCCTTCGAATGCCAAGATGTGAGTGGCGATTCGGTCCAAGAACCAGCGATCGTGTGAGATAACAACCACACATCCGACGAATGAGGAGATAGCTTCTTCAAGTGCTCGGAGTGTATCAATGTCTAAGTCGTTAGTAGGTTCGTCCAATAACAAAACGTTGCACCCACGACGCAGCAGCTTGGCAAGGTGAACTCGATTGCGTTCACCACCGGATAGTTCACCGACTTTCTTTTCTTGGTCGGTCCCTTTGAAGTTGAACTTCGAAACGTAAGCTCGCGAGTTTAGTCGACGGCCTCCCATTTCCAGAAGATCATTTCCACCGCTGATCTCTTTGTAGATTGTGTTCTCAGCGTCAAGGGAATCTCGGCTTTGATCGACGTAACCGAATTCGACTGTGTCACCAACACGAAGCGTTCCAGCATCTGGTTTCTCTTGGCCGGTCATCATTCGGAAGAGAGTGGTTTTTCCCGCACCGTTTGGACCGATGACGCCGACGATTCCACCTGCCGGTAAACGGAAGGTGAGATTATCGATCAGCATTTTGTCGCCAAAGGACTTCGAGATTCCTGTCGCTTCGACGACGACTTCGCCGAGATGTTTTCCAGGTGGAATCTGCATCTCAAGTTCGTCTGGTCGATCTTCAAATTGCTCGGAAGCCATCTTTTCGTAAGCGGAGATACGTGACTTGCTCTTCGCTTGACGAGCCTTCGGAGACATCCGGATCCACTCGAGTTCTTTCGCAAGTGTTTTCTGCCTTGCTGCGGAATGCTTTTGTTCAATAAGCAATCGCTTTTGCTTCTGCTCGAGCCAGTTTGTGTAGTTCCCTTCGAATGGATAGCCCGAACCACGATCAAGCTCGAGAATCCATTGGGCAACGTTATCCAAAAAGTACCGATCGTGTGTGACTGCGACGACGGTTCCCTTGTACTGCGCTAAATGTTGCTCAAGCCACTCAACGGCTTCCGCGTCCAAGTGGTTAGTGGGCTCGTCTAGAAGCAACAAATCGGGCTGTTGAATGAGCAATTTGCAAAGTGCTACTCGACGTCGCTCGCCGCCAGAAAGCTTTGTCACGTCAGCGTCACTTGGCGGTAGATTCATGACCGACATTGCAAGTTCAACTTCGCGATCGAGCTCCCAAAGGTTGGTGCTATCGATGATGTCTTGAAGCCGAGCCATTTCATCGCAGAGCTTTTCCATCAGCTTGTCATCGGTGACCTCGCCAAGCTGCATTGAAATTTCATTGTATCTATCGAGTATGACGCGACGTGATGCAACGGCTTCTTCCACGTTGCCTTGGACGTCTTTGTCAGGATTGAGTTGTGGTTCTTGCGAAAGGTAGCCGGCGGTGAATCCTTTCGTCAACCTTGCCGTACCATCGAACTGCGTGTCATCACCGGACATGATTCGCAGAAGGGTACTTTTACCTGCGCCGTTGGAGCCTAGGACTCCGATTTTTGCTCCAGGATAAAACGCTAGGTAGATATTCTTGAGGACTTCCTTTTGACCGCGTTTCTTGGTCAGGTCCTCGATTTGATAGATGTATTGTCGACTCATAGTTTGAATAAATTTGAATTGATAAGACTTAGATTCTTGGTGTGACTATTCCCATTCGATGGTTGCGGGAGGCTTGCTGCTGATGTCATAACAAACGCGGTTTACCCCTCGCACTTCGTTGATGATACGCGTGCTGATTCGCGCGAGAACTTCATAAGGGAGATGACTCCAGTCCGCGGTCATAAAATCGTCGGTGTTAACACAACGGACGGCGACGGCATTTTCATAGGTTCTTGCATCTCCCATCACACCTACACTTTGCACAGGCAGCAGCACAGCGAAGGCTTGAGATGTCTGACGATAGAGGGAAGCGTTTTTGATTTCGCTTACAACGATTTCATCTGCTTCACGAAGCACGACCAGCTTTTCGCGAGTCACTTCACCTAAGCATCGGACTGCGAGTCCTGGGCCAGGAAACGGGTGTCGCCAAACAAGTTGCTCCGGAAGACCAAGCTCGCTGCCAAGTCTCCGTACTTCGTCTTTGAATAGATCTCGCAGTGGTTCAATTAATTCAAAGCCGAGCTCTTCTGGTAGTCCGCCAACATTGTGATGCAGCTTGATTGTCGCCGCAGGTCCATCTGGTGCAGCACCGCTTTCGATCACGTCTGGGTAGAGAGTCCCTTGAGCAAGGAATTTGGCGCCTTGAATTTTTTCGGCTTCCTCGCGAAAGCACTCGATGAATGCATGCCCGATTCGGCGACGCTTCTCTTGCGGTTCGGTAATTCCTTTGAGCGCGTCAAGGAATTTTGCTTCAGCGTTCACAACTCGCAAGTCAGCTTTGAAGTGTTTGGTGAATTCGGTGATGACGGCTGTTTGTTCGTCTTTGCGGAGAAGTCCGTTATCGATCAAGATACATGAAAGCTGAGAACCAATCGCTTTGTAAAGAAGAGCGGCCGTGACACTGCTATCGACACCTCCGGAGAGTCCACAGATGACGCGGTCGCTGCCTACTTTTTGACGGATGAGCTGGATTGATTCGGCTGCAAAGTCGCCCAAGTGCCAAAGCCCTTCACAGCCGGCAATGTTGTAAAGGAAGTTATGAATCAGGGTGCCACCCAGCGAAGTATGGGTAACTTCCGGATGGAATTGGAGGCCATAGATGGGAAGCGTTTTATGACGCACTGCCGCAAATGGACAAGTCGATGTGCCTGCGAGTGTTTCGAAATTGTCGCTCAGGTTACTGACTTGATCGCCGTGCGACATCCACACATCAATTTCATGAGGAAAACCGGCGAAGAGGCTTTCCATGTTATCAATCTTTAAGCGTGATCGGCCGTATTCTCGAGCTGGGCAATGTTCGACTTGTCCCCCAAGAGATTCCGACACGAGTTGCATGCCGTAGCAAATACCGAGGATTGGAATCCCAAGCTCGAAAATCTTCGGATCGCATTTGGGAGAGCCTTCCGCGTAAACGCTCGATGGACCTCCGGAGAGAATGATTGCCTTGGGCTTTCGTCCGGCAATGGTTCCGGCAGCAACATCGTGTCGCAGGATTTCACAGTAAACATTTTCCTCGCGAATTCGTCTCGCGATTAGCTGGGCGTACTGCGACCCAAAATCGAGTACAACCACTCGTTCGTCAGCGATACGTGCAGCAGTAACTGATGCAGGTGAATTTTCTGGAATATTAGCGACCATTTGACAATCTACGGGGAAACCATCTGCTGGGAGATCGGCACCGCCTAGCGACACCGGGTACGACTCAGCCGTATCATAAAGGACTAAGGAATAAGGAGTAAGGAGTAAGCCAGAAAACTTATGTTTCAAGCCTTATTCCGGTGGTTTCATTCCAAGTAGCTTCATTTTCCGGTAAAGATTTGACCGTTGAAGACCAAGTTTTTCCGCTGCGAGAGTGACATTTTTGCCAGCTGCAAGGATATGCTGCTCGATAAACTGTGTCTGGAATTTTTCAGTGGCTTCGGCAAGTGTTTGCGAAGTGTCGAGTGCGGAGGTCTCGCTTCGATCCATGCGGGGCGAGCGGACAAAGTCGACCTGCTGCTCGTCGATAACATCTTCGGTTGTGAGGTACGCGATTCGTTCGACAACATTGCGAAGCTCACGTACGTTACCGGGCCATTCATGTGCTGAAAGTCGTCGCTTGGCTGGAGCGGACCACTCGGGTTTGTTTCGGCCAATCTTTTGACAGAACATACTCATGAAAAAGTCTGCGAGCGCAAGGATGTCTTCGCGGCGTTCTCGAAGTGGCGGCAAATTCAGTGTGACGACGGTTAATCGAAAGTAGAGATCCTCACGAAACTTCTTCGATTGAACCATCGATACCAAGTTCTGATTGGTTGCTGCAATGACGCGCACATTGACCGGAATTGGGGACGAACCTCCCACGCGAACCACGACTTTTTCCTCCAAGACACGCAATAGCTTTGCTTGTCCGGCCAAGCTCATATCACCAATTTCGTCTAGGAAAAGTGTTCCGCCATTGGCGAGTTCGAACTTGCCGATGCGTGTGTCATGAGCATCTGTGAAAGCTCCTTTTTCGTGGCCGAACAACTCGCTTTCTAGGAGCGTCTCAGTGATCGCAGCACAGTTGACGGCGATGAACGGTTCATGACGACGGCGGCTTTGGTAGTGAATCTGCCGGCTCACTACTTCCTTGCCTGTTCCGTTCTCGCCTAGCAATAAAACGGCGAGGTCCGTATTGCCCACGCGTTGAATGGTTGCCTTGAGCGTTTGAAGCTGAGGGCTATCGCCAACGAGTTGCACTTGGTTGATGGCGTCTTGGGTAAGTCGGTCTCGTGTTTCAACCAGCCGCGCTATCTGCTGGGTATTCGCAAGCGCAGCCGATGCGTGACGTGCTAGCTCCACCAAGTCGCGTTCATCTTCGCGGCTAAATTTACCCAGTCGGTGATTCAGGACTTCAAAGACCCCCATGCCTTTCCCACGCTGATCGATCAACGGAACTGCGACAAGCGAGTCGGTTCGGTAGCTTAGTGTTTGATCGACTCTACGGTTGACTTCGTCGGATGGGTCGGACCGATCCCAGCGACGTGGCTCAAGCGATCGAAGTACTGCACCAGCCAGCCCGGCATTGTCAGGAATGCGAAGCGGTTTGCCTTCGATCCCTAGAGCAGGGTGCCCAACCAGTTCTTTCGCTGATTTGTCCCAAAGAAAGATACTAGCCCGATCGCCTGAGAGAAGCTTCGTTGCAGCTAACGCAATCGATTCCAAAAGCCTATCCAGATCCAAGTGCGTATGCCAATCGGCAGCAACATTCAAGATTTGCGTCATGCGCTCTACGTCGCGAGCTCGCGATTGAAACGATTGCCAAGCAACAATCCCACCAACCAGACAATCGACCAGGTACTGAATCTTCGGAGATGGAAGTCGCGCCCACTCAATAGCGAACATCCAATCAGTTTGCGATGACGAATCGCTTGCGGGCAATTGGATCGGATAAAACGCCCAACTTGCGTGTCGCGTCGGTTGTCGGGAATCGAGCGATTGACTTGCAACGCCCCACGGAGGAGCCGCTGTGTGCCGACCTTGCTGCGCGACGAACTTCCAGTTTCCTTGCGTGCACTCAGCGATACCTACGAACGCGCATGGTAAGTTGCTAGTCCACCAAGCTAGTAATCGGACCAAGAATCGCGGCAATGTCGTCTCGGTGCTTAGCGCCGAAAGAATCACGCTCGCGAACAAGGAGGATGTATCTGCTTCGGAGTTATTGTTAGAGTTGTCGTTCACAAAATCTAGGGATAAAGGTTAGTATGGCTTCCAACATCAACCAGTAAAGCTTAACCGATTCAACACCGAACCGTTAGCTTCTCGCTACCACTGGCAGTATTCATCCAGGGAGTCTCGGATCGACGCGAACTCGGGAGGTTGTCCTGTCCAAAACTGAAAGTTGACCGCTGCTTTTGCGGCTGCGATGTCGAACGAGCGAAAGACGTGCTTGCGAGCGACATCCAACTTCTGTACGGCGGACTCCCACGCAGCGTTGTGATGTACGAAGACGGCCGTGATCTCGTCTGCTTCCCCAACAATTTTGCTTAATTGTTTCGCTGTAATAGGTGCCGAGGTGCTGTCGATTACAAAGATGGCGAATGATGGGCATTCCGTCTTAGATCCGTCGACCACCACGGTGGCCTGACCAGATTGATTTCCCTCGCTTCCAGCGATTTCCACAGCTTCCCAAGTCACACGCTGCGGCTCTTCGTTTTGGGCATCCCAATAATAAATTCTCGAACTCCAATCTGGACGTGCTAGGCGAATTAAATGTGGCATCCAGTTTTGTCCCGTACAGAGCAGCCCGCGAGCGTTGCCCAGTGGATGTGGGCTTGCATTCGTATCCTGAGAAGAGACGGTCGTGTTTTTCGACGCTGAATCGCGTGGCTGTTGGAGGTAAGACTCGTTGTTGCTTAATAGTTCAACAATCGCCATCCCGAGAGTATCATCGCCAAGCCATGCGTCACCGTCTCTACGTGCCACTCGGACTTGACCGCTCCGAAGTGCCGATTCGGTAAGCGAATCAACCAGCGACGAGGCGGCTTGTTGGTGTGGGCTTAGAAAGGCAATTCCTGAAAACTTCAGTGCCCTTATACCTTGAAACGCTTCGTGCAAACGATCTTCGGGAACCTCGGCCGTTACAAATATCCAGTCCAAGCCAAGGGAAGCGGCAGCGCGTTGCATCAGGAACTGCGTGGGGTTCCCCGCAACCGGGTTCCCAAGACAACAGACTATCGATTGAAGATTACTGGACATAAGTTGCGTTAGTGAATGCTTGGCTCGATGGTTCTTAAAGTTCCAAGCCGGATTGTCAGTGGTTAGATTATCCGGTAACAACTGTTGCTTAGCTAGGTGGTCAAGGAACAAGATCGAAGGATTCGCCAGGGTGGATTTGACAGGGGACAAACGATGAGAGTACCAGGTCGCTGTCACCCTATTCCGCGTCATCGCCGCTTGATTCTCGACGTTTGTCGAACTTCTCTCCGAGTCCCCAGTTTTCCAATTGACCGCTTGATGCAATTAAGTCGGG
>JAIYDQ010000224.1 GCA_027487375.1 Planctomycetaceae bacterium | reverse complement strand
TCATCGGTGACAGAAGTGATGCCGATTACTCTGCCGTTTCGTTTGGTGGTCTTGATATCGATCACACCCTTACCGCCGCGGCGTTGTGCTCGATAGCGATTCGATGATGAGACGTCATCAGACTCGTCCGCGGAATCTTCGGCTGCAGACTCTGGTGCATCGTCTTGTACTTCGACATCGATTGCATCGACGACGGTTCCGTCTTCAGTGACTTCCTCGTCACTAACTTCCAAGTCTTTACCCGCGAGCTCATCGCCCGGTCCGAATGTCGTTCGCTTTCCGTAGCCGAACTCGCAAGCGGTGAGCAACGTTGCAGCAGGATCTGCAACGACCATTCCCACCACTTCGTCACCACGCTTGAGCGAGATACCTTTGACGCCTGACGTATTCCGTCCCATGGATCGGCATTGGCTTTCTGGGAATCGAATCGCCATACCGCCCGCGGTAGCGAGGACCAGTTGATCATTTGGTTTCGTAATAACAACATCAACTAGCTCGTCTCCTTCACGGAGCTTGATGGCTATGATGCCACCTTTCTTAGGACGGCTATACTGCTCGAGGGCGGTCTTCTTTACGACCCCCTTCTTAGTACACATAACAAGGAAGTGCCCCGGTAGATCGAAATCACGAACAGCGACGCAGTCCATGATTTTCTCGTCAGGGGTTAGGTTCAACAGGTTCACCAGAGCGCGACCCCGACTTTCGCGGGCCAACTGCGGAATCTCGTAAACCTTTTGCCAGTAAACTTTTCCTTGATTGGTGAAGAACAGTAGGTAAGCGTGCGTGCTTGCCACGAAGAGGTGCTCGATTGGATCCTCCTCTTCTTTTTTGGTTCCGGCAATTCCCTTACCGCCGCGTTTCTGCGCGCGATAGGTTGCTGATGAAACTCGCTTGATGTATCCGCGGTGTGAGATAGTAACCACCATCGATTCTTCGGTGATCAAATCTTCGATGTTGTAGTTTCCAAGCTCTTCGTCTGAAATCTCAGTGCGACGGTCATTTCCGAATCGCCGAGAGATGTCTTCGAGGTCCGCTTTGATGATCGCATAGATTTTCGCGGTGTCACCAAGGATCTCAAGATAGCCTTCGATCTCCTCAAGCAACGCCGTGTGTTCCGTAACAAGCTTCTCTTGTTCAAGTCCTGCTAACTGACCGAGAGTGAGTCGCAAGATCGCGTCGGTTTGCACGCTGGTCAGCCGATAGACATCTGAAGCGCCTCGTTCACGAGTAAAATCAGCAAAGCCACGTTCACCCAAGGCGCGTTCCATCATCGAAGCGGGGCATTCAACCCCCATCAGTTTTACTTTCGCTTCTTGTTGCGTACGGCTTTGACGAATCAACATGATGATACGATCGATGTCGGCCATCGCAAGAAGCAGGCCTTCGACGACGTGCTTTCGTTTACGAGCGCGGCTGAGCAGGAACTGAGTCCGACGTCGAATAACTGTAACGCGATGGCGAATGAACTCTTGAAGGATTTCTTTGAGATTCAGCTCTCGTGGCTTTCCATCGACAAGCGCGAGGAAGATCATCGAAAAGGTATCTTGCAGCGGAGAGAACTGGTAAAGCTGATTCAAGACAATGTCAGCATCGTGACCTTGCTTGATATCGATCACCATTCGGACAGGTTCTTTCAAATCGCTTTCATCGCGAATTCCAGAAATGCCCTTGATACGGTCCGCGCGAACCAACTCGGCGATCTTTTCGATGACTCGATCACGAAACTGCTGGAACGGAATCTCATGAATGATAATTCGTGACCGGTTTTTAACTTCTTCGATCGTCGCGCGTGCACGCAGAACGATCGTGGAACGTCCTGTCATGTACGCTTGTCGAATTCCATAGCGTCCACAAATGATCCCGCCTGTAGGAAAATCTGGTCCTGGCATGATCTGGCAAAGCTCAAGGATCGAAACCTCTGGTTCGTCAATGACCCGAATCAAAGCTTCACAGACTTCGCGTAGGTTGTGTGGAGGAATGCTGGTCGCCATTCCGACCGCGATACCAGTCGCACCGTTGACGAGAAGGTTCGGGAATTTCGAAGGAAGCACAACAGGTTCGGTACGCGCTTCGTCATAGGTTGGAATAAAGTCGACGGTGTCCAGTTTTAAATCGTCAAGCATCATCGCCGAGGCGGGCGACAGTCTCGCTTCGGTGTATCGCATAGCCGCCGCAGGAAGCCCCGCGATCGACCCGAAGTTTCCTTGCTTGTCGATCAAAAGGTGCCGCATGTTCCATTCTTGTGCCATTCGCACAAGCGTTGGATAGATGACTGCTTCACCGTGAGGGTGATAGTTACCGGATGTGTCACCAGAGATCTTCGCGCATTTAACTCGCTGAGCACCTGGGGTTAGGTTCAAGTCGTTCATCGCAACCAAGATTCGTCGTTGCGATGGCTTCAATCCGTCGCGCACGTCTGGAAGAGCACGGCTTACGATAACGCTCATTGCATACGTCAAGTAGCTATTGCGGAGCTCGTCTTCGATCGGCAATTCGATGAGCTTTCCAGCACCCATGTCGTCTGGATTGGTTGGCGGCAGATCACCACCAAAATCGTCTCCTCCTCCACCGTCGCCGCTACCAGCCGTAGGAGGAAGAATACCGTCGAGATCGTCATCTTCTGGAGGTAAATTAGACAAGTGGGAGACCCTTCAAAACCGAACGAAAAAGCAGACCTAACCAACCCTCAATTTATATGCGAAATGCCATGATTCCACAATCGGGCATGACCCTTGGAGGCAAGTTGTAAATAGTTGAAAAACAAGGAGTTACGGCACTGGCGGCAGGTGACCTCTTCGTGGATAAGGGAGTTCGCGAAGTGGATTACTGGTTATGGCCGCGCTATGGCTTCATCCAACCCACGCGTCCGGTTATCCGATTGCGCAAGATTCCTGAAGAAAGTCCGGACCGGGAGTCGTTGGAGATTGAGACGTTGTCACCAAGAACGTGCATTGCGTTGACGATTGGCAACGCAAAATCGTCCTCTCCGCGAGGCCCTCTGTAATGAATGTCGCGGATCACCCTCATAGAATTCACTTGCGGAATTTCGTCGCAAATCGAGATCACGATCGGGCGCACTGCTGAGGCTTGTGCACCGGCAAAGCGGTCGCTCAGGTCAAGGCATTCGTGCAGGTCCCACTCAGCAGAATTCACGACTCGGTCCTTCTGATCGAACCAAGCAACCAACAATCTCGCATCAACAACTGCCACAAGCATGCGATTGAGATTCTCGCTCCATTCGCCGACCGTTTTGTCATAACAAAATGTTGCACTCAAGCTTGTGTTCTCTTGGGAACAAGGAGTAGCAATGCAACGATGATCGTAAAAATGCAAATCGATCGACCTCATGAATCCACGACTCCAAATACCAATTGTTATCGCTCCATTTAGTTTGGGTTTGCTCTGAGTTTCGAACACCACCCCGATATCATGAACGGGTGTAAACTCAAATGGTTCATCCGCGTTGATGGGAAGTTCATCAAGAATTGGAGATGGGTTTCTTTGGCTATGGGCGCTTGTTCGTGGCCATAAGCTGGTCGACTGAAAAGCAACATGCGAAGAGCGATCAGTGGGGTGGCGAATGAATTCAATAGCTTCTGGCCAGTCGCTTACATGAATTGCAGTGCGATAAAAATTATCTGCGGATTTTTGGTAGCGATGACCATCGACGAATAAATCACCCTCTGCGATTCGAATCGATTCGCCTGGAAATCCAACAAGCCGCTTGATCTGCCTTGATTTCTGATAGAGTGATTTTTGAGTAGCTTGTTTGGATTCCGGTGGTGGCAACTCTGATGGGGATGAATCATCGTTGAAGACCACTATATCGCCGCGAAGTAGCTTCGCGGACTCGCTGACGCGATCAATCAAGACCGATTGACCTGGGATCTGAGTAAGAGAATCGAAAGGCTCGATCGGTTCGTCGCATTGCGGGCATCGAAGGACGGAAACGCGGCGAGCTATTTCTTCAGCAAGCGAAAAAGGATGCTGGCAATCGTCGCAAGTGCCGATGACTCGAGGTCCTTGCAGTGTTGGCTCCATCGAACTGCTTCCGATGATCGCGATTCGTTTTGATGTTGTTTGGGAGCAACTGCTTAAGGAGACAAAAATGACAAGGAGAATTCCGATTAAACAATGAAATTTGCAAACACCTGCGAGTACTTCGACTCTGGGGGAGTTCTTGAGTGATCTATGCGATATTCTCTTCATTGCAGGTTTCGCGAGAGTATCTGCTCCGTGTTCTCTGTAGATCTGTCTTTGAATAAATTGGTCTTTGAAATCTTAACCAATAACAGGAACGCACGGTGGGATGAAAACGCAGAGTCGCAGAGATACGCAGAGGAAATAGCCACGTTTCAACTGATGGTTCCGCAAGAATTGACGATGGGTTTCCGCAGATCCCTTCTGGGAAATACCAAAGGAATCCCTAACGGTCTCAATTTAGTTCGACAGCGCCACTTTGAACCTGACAATCGATCGCAACCGTGTTGGAGTACAGCCTTTTGGCGCTGAGCACCTTGGATATGCCAAAAGCGGCTAAAGCATGGACTCCAGCGCAAATCTGGCGCTGTCCAATTAAACTTCCAAGAACAATCGCGTTGGATCTTCGATGACTTCTTTGATCGTCTTCAAAAACGTGACAGCTTCTCGACCATCGATGATTCTGTGATCGTAGGTAAGAGCCAGATACATCATCGGGCGAATAACGACTTGTCCACTGACCGCAACTGGGCGGTCATTGATCGCGTGCAGTCCTAAAATCGCGCTTTGCGGTGGGTTCACGATTGGAGTCGAAAGCATCGATCCGTAGACTCCACCGTTGCTAATAGTGAACGTGCCACCTTCGAGGTCTTGCGGGACCAATTTGTTTTCCATCGCCTTGCGAGAGTAGTCACCGATCGATCGTTCGACTTCCGCAAACGACATCTTCTCAACGTTTCGCAAAACAGGAACAACCAATCCCTTTCCACCACCGATCGCAATTCCAATGTCACAGAAGTTCTTGTAAACAACATTGTTACCACGGATTTCTGCATTCACGGAAGGAAATCTCTTCAATCCTTCGCAGGCGGCCTTCGCGAAGAACGACATAAAACCGAGCTTAACCCCATGCTTCTCTTGAAATGCATCCCGATATTTGGTTCGAAGATTCATCACGGGTTGCATATCGACTTCGTTGAAGGTCGTGAGCAACGCGGCAGTATGCTGGGCTTGAACCAGTCGAGTTGCAATAGTGCGACGAATCATGCTCATCGCTTTGACTTCTTCAACGCGGTTGCCCGATGCAGCAGAGCTTGGCATCGCAATCGTGGTGGAAGGAGTGGTGCTCGGTTTTGGCACTTCCAGGACGGGTGCAGCCTTGGGGGCGACTGGTGCTGGCGCTGCGGGAGCCGCAACGTGTTGACCAGCGACATGGGCGAGCACATCTTCCTTGAGCAGTCGACCACCGGGGCCGGTCGCGGTCACTTGTGCAGCCGAGAGGTTGTTATCACCAAGGGCTCGGGCAGCGGCTGGCATCACTCGGCTGTCTGAACTTGGTGCGTTGCTCGCAGGCGCGCTCGTTGCTGGTGGTGCCGCAGGTGCTGGAGTGGGGCTTGGCGAAGCCGACGGTGCATCGGAGGGTTCCATCATGCAGATGACATCGCCAACCGTCGCGAATTCTTCGTTCTTCTTGATGATCTTGGTCAGCACACCTGAGATCGGAGCGGGAATCTGAACGGATGCCTTCTCGGTTTCCAAGTCGACGAGATCTGTCCCCGCTTGAACAAAATCGCCTTCTTTCTTAAGCCAACGGCTGATTTGAACTTCAGAGATACTTTCGCCGACTGACGGAACAGTGACTTCGATCATGAATGACTCAGGAAACAGTGTAGAGATGCGAACCAAAATTATTTAACTCAAAGGATATCCAATCGCAGCCAAAGTGTCATCCGCAGAGTGATTTTTTGGGGTGCTTCGACTTGCCGGAGCATTGCGACTTATCTGTCGTTATTCGATCTCGACAATCAATTTCGAGAGAAATTGTGCACAACCAGGGAGCTTGCTCTCCTTAAAGCATCAAAGCAGGGACAAGCCCCAAAAATGCAAAGGCTAAACCGCGACCACTCCGGCGATGTGGGGATGGGGATCGTAGTCGACAAGCTGAAAATCGTCGTACTGAAAATCCAGAACGCTTTGGCGATGCTGCGACAGCACCAATTTAGGGAGCGGACGGGGCTCGCGAGACAGCTGCAGCCGAGCTTGATCCAAGTGGTTTTTGTACAAATGAACATCGCCAAGCGTATGAACGAATTCGCCTGGTTCAAGACCTGTCGACGCAGCCATCATCGTTGTTAGCAAAGCATAGGAAGCAATGTTAAAGGGAACTCCCAGAAAAAGATCGGCACTGCGTTGGTAAAGCTGGCAACTCAGACGCCCGTTGGCCACGTAAAACTGAAACAGCAAATGACACGGAGGAAGTGCCATTTGAGCGACGTCCGCAACATTCCAAGCACTCACGATCAAGCGACGCGAGTCCGGGTTGCGACGAATCTCTTGCTCGACGCTCTTGATTTGGTCGATTGTCGATCCGTCAGGACAACTCCAAGCCCGCCACTGCTTTCCATAGACTGGCCCAAGTTCGCCATTCTCGTCGGCCCACTCATCCCAAATGCGAACCTTATGTTCCTTGAGATATTGAATGTTCGTTTCGCCTCGAAGGAACCACAGAAGCTCGACTAAAATGCTCTTAAAGTGCAATTTCTTGGTCGTGATCATCGGGAAACCATCCGACAAATCAAAACGCATCTGAGCCCCAAATCGACTCAATGTCCCCGTTCCGGTTCGGTCTGTTTTCTCTGTCCCGTTTTCAAGGACTTCTCGTAGTAATTCTTCATATGGGTGATTCATAGCAGTAATTTAGCGAAGTTTACCGCGATCGTCGAACCCGCAATCGCCAGCGCCACTACTCCGCTTTCGGTTGACATTGGCTCTAAGGCCACATAAGGTAGAAGTCAGTTCTGCACCATGATTTCCACGACTCTCGCCTCAGACAAGGTCTCCCGCCATGCATTCCTCTTTTAACGTCGCCTCAATTCTCCGCGTTACCGTTGTTGCAATCGCATTCGCTTGTAACGCTTGCCAACTGGCAGAAGCAGGCATTTTCGGAATTGGATTCTTTTCCAACGAGGTTTACCTTTTCGATGAGAACACTGGAGCGAAAACCGTGTTTAATACCATGCCTTCCGCAAACCTAACAGGCATAGCTGTGAACCCTAACAACGGTCGCGTCTACGTGAGCAGCCAAGGTGCGGGCGTTTTTACATTTGACGGAGTGAGCCCGAACTCGAGCGTTTCTACACTTGCGGGGACCGCTGGCTTTTTCCAAACAGGAATCGCAGTGAATCCACTGAACAACAACGTTTATATTAATTCGTTCAACGGTACGAGCCCTTCGATAAGAGTCTTTAATGGAGCCGGAACCGAACAAACTGCACTTAGTGGCAGCGGTATGGGTGGGCTGCTGTGGCGTGCTGG
>JAIYDQ010000186.1 GCA_027487375.1 Planctomycetaceae bacterium | reverse complement strand
ATTGAGCATGGTGACAAGTTGTAGGATAGGCTTCCAGCCTGTCGATAGCGAAACCGACAGGCTGGAAGCCTATCCTACGGAAATTTGACTTGCTACAGCTACCTTAGAATTGCTCTAGCCTCCTGAGACCTCTCGGCGACGTTACTTGTTCCATCGCTTTGCAGCTTCCGCAACGCGTTTTCCTAAGATGATGGCCGTCTGACGATCGCCACTTCCGATTGTTGGCTGGTCCATATTGGATTGTGCCATCGCGCCGGTGTAACTGGACAAACGGTTTGTTTTTTCGGGAGTCGCGCCTTCAGGCATGGTTGCGGTTCCCACCCAAATCATTCCATGCTGCATTGCATTGATAGACAACCCCGTCAGTGTGTTTAGCTTGTCTCCAGAAAGGCCTTGAGAATGAGTAAAGCCCGCTCCGATTTTGTCTTTCCAACCCTGCTGGTACCAAATGCCGCCACATGCGTCGATAAAGGCTTTGAATTGCCCTGCGTAGCCTCCCATGTACGTTGGAGTACCGAAAACAATCGCATCTGCGCTGTTGAGTGCCGCCACAATTGTGTCGTTGCTCCATCGACCGTTAGTGATGTCTTCACCAACAATGCGATGTAACGTAACAGTGGCACCCGCCGACGTCGCACCCTCGGCGACTGCTTCAGCAACTTGTTGTGTGTGTCCTGTAGCAGAAAAATAAACAATAGCGATTTTCGGCATGTTTTAAGGTCTTTCTTAAAAGGATGAAAACGAATCTGAATCGGATTGATAACGATTGTACGGTAAGGTCTGAAACACAGAGTCACAGAGGAAGACACACGTTCACTCTGTGTTTAATAAATAATCTTGGGAATGCTTGTAAAAGGATCGCAGGCGGCGCGTTTAATCCTACTCGATCTGAATTGCTCCTCAAATCACCATATCGAGTAGGAGTACGAGTATCATTTCATTGAGCACGAGTACGATGGAAAGCAAAACACGGTGGCGTTCTCCCGAAAAAGTCGAGCATGTTTTTCTCCTCCCACACTCCTTCATAGTAGAGGATATACTTACTTCGACAAGGTACACACTAGATTGTTAGGTACTGACAAAAAAGTAAGCATTCACGATGAGATCAAAGTTAAAAGTAGATAGCAATTGTCCGATGGAGGTCACTCTTTCGGTAATTGGCGGTAAGTGGAAAGCAGTTATCCTATTCCGATTGATGAACGGCAGCCCGTGCCGTTTTGCCGAGCTGCGTCGCCAGATACCCGGTATTAGCGAGCGTATGCTTACTCAACAATTGCGAGAGTTGGAACAGGATGAGATCGTTCATCGCAAAGTATTCCCGGAAGTTCCGCCAAAAGTCGAGTACTCCATCACGGACTATGGTAAGACATTGAACCCAATCATTGAAGTAATGTGTAATTGGGGAATGAAGTATACGAAGCGGATTAAAGCAAGAGAAGCGAAGATGAAGTCATAGCATGCGGCTTGACATAATGGATTACTCATGACGCTCAATCAGGGCTACAGCTACCGAATGGTTCTTGGTGTCGATGCGAGTGGGCGCTCGGTACTTTCGTATCTCGCGTCGCATTTTCGTCACTCGACAGAGTCGCAGTGGCAGGCAAGGCTAGACTGCGGCGAGATTTTTCTAGAAGGTTGCGTTGCCGGCGGAGATGAGTTGCTGTGCCCAGGAAAGGTTGTTGTTTGGAATCGCCCTGGTTGGATGGAAGGAGCAACGCCGCAAAAGTACGAAGTCCTTTATCACGACGACGATCTCCTAGCGGTTGATAAGCCGAGCGGTTTACCGACCATTCCTGGGGCTGGCTATTTCCAGAACACTCTTTTAAGTTTGGTTCAGATCGATTTTCCCGATGCGCGTCCGCTGCATCGATTGGGTCGGGCAACATCGGGCGTTGTGTTGTTCGCTTTGAATCGCAAATCTGCAGCCGCACTCAGTCGCAATTGGCCTTTAGTCCAAAAGCAATATCAAGCACTCGGAAGCGGTGTTGCGTCGGAGGAAACATACGATATCCATTCTCCGATTGGCAAGCATGAACATCCCGTTTTAGGCAAAGTCTACGCAGCGAACCCGAATGGGAAAGCATCGCGAAGCTTTGCTCGCGTCGTCGAGCGACGCGAAAAATGCACTCTCTTCGAAGTCGATCTCCATACGGGGCGTCCGCACCAGATCCGTATTCATCTCGCCTACATCGGTCATCCCTTGGAGGGTGACCCGTTGTATGCCGTGGGTGGCATTCCAAAAGTAAACCAGCCCGGACTACCGGGAGATTCGGGTTATTGGCTCCATGCTAAACGTCTTCGATTCGAGCATCCATCAACTGGAAAGCTTATCGAAGTGCATTCGCCGCTTCCAAGCATCTTGAAGTCCAATTGAATGCGACCATCAAATTTCGAAAGAGAAACACGTGTCGCGAAGAACAGCAAAGCAAAATTGAGGAGACGCTGATGACGATAAATAACCTGCTTATGTTATAGTCATGTTTAGGTGATAAAATGCCTTTTTTAAGCAATGCTGCGGTTCCGATAAGTTGTTTATCAGCCGCAACATGAACAACATAGTTTCAGCCGATTTCCTCTCGAAAAATTCTGCATCCAATGAATACTAAAGTCGATGAAATACCCAATCCTACACCCGCGCAATTGGCTCAATTGCCACGACAGATTGGGTTTGTCCCGTCAGTAAATACCGATTTGAAAGTGCTCAGCCAGTCGCAGATTCAGCAGTATAACGAGACAGGTTATCTGATGCCGTTTGACGCGCTGGATCGAGACGAATCGCGAGAGGTTCGAGCGTTTTTTGATGGTGTGCTGGCAGCTTTTATAGAGCTAGGAAGAACGAGTTATTCAATCAATACGGCTCACCTGCGATTTGCACGAATCTATCAGTTGGTTCAACATCCGCGGATTCTTGATGCGGTGTCCGATTTGCTTGGTCCGAACGTGGTCTGCTGGGGTTCCCACTTCTTTTGCAAGATGCCTCGAGACGGCAAGCGGGTTCCGTGGCATCAAGACAGCACCTATTGGCCATTGAGTCCAACTAAGACAGTGACAGTATGGCTTGCGATCGATGATGCCGATCCGGAGAACGCCAATATGAAGTTCATCCCGCGTTCGCATCTTCATGGCTTGATTGACTATGACGAGACTGACGAAGTGGACACGGTGCTTGATCTAGCAGTAAAGAATCCCGAGTCCTACGGTGACGCCGAAGTTGATGTCACATTAAAAGCCGGCCAATTTTCAATGCACTCCGATTTGTTATTGCACGGTTCGGAAGCGAACGAGTCGAATCGAAGACGGTGCGGACTTACCATTCGATACGCTGCGGCCGATGTAACGACGTGGTACGATTGGCACAAGAAGGGACTGGTTGTGCGCGGTGAGAATGTAACAGGTCATTGGGCCAATCCAATGTCGCCTACGCACTAAAGCAATGCTTGGGTAGCTGTAGGATAGGATTACCCTCGTGCGAGAACATTGCATAAGAGAACATTGCTAATCCGTCTGATGGTTAAGCAATAATGTCTTTGGCGACGTGTCCTGCAACATCGGTCAATCGGAATTGACGGCCAGCATATAGGTAAGTCAATCGCTCGTGATCGAGTCCCATCAGGTGAAGGATCGTTGCGTGCAAGTCATTGATATGCATCTTATTCTCTTGTGCGTAATAGCCGTAGTCATCGGTAGCACCATAAGCGTAGCCGCCTTTTACTCCTCCACCTGCCATCCACATTGTAAATCCATGTGGGTTATGGTCGCGGCCATTACTTCCCTGTTGGCAGGTTGGCGTTCTTCCAAATTCACCTCCCCACAGCACCAGCGTATCATCGAGTAAACCTCGCGATTTAAGGTCGCTCAAGAATCCAGCGATCGGTTTGTCGACTTCTGACGCATTCTTCGTATGTCCTTGATAGAGGTCTCCGTGCTGGTCCCACTGAACTTCACTATCACTATGGGTTACTTGAACGAACCGAACTCCATTTTCCAAAAATCGGCGAGCCATCAAACACTGTCTTCCAAAGTTCTCTGTCACTGGGTCATCTATTCCATAGAGCCGCATCGTGTCGCGAGTCTCGTTTGATAGATTCTGGATGTCAGGCATGGCGGACTGCATGCGGTAAGCAAGTTCAAACGACTTTAGCCTTCCGTTGAGAACTTCATCCGAATCGGAGTTCTTGAGGTGGTCGCTATTGAGCGATTGTAAAAGATCCAACTGGCGACGTTGGAGCGAGAGTCCAATCCTTGCGTTATTGATATGCTTTACGGTAGCAAGTTGGGCAGGCAAGCTCGCGTTACCAATCGGAGTTCCTTGGCAATCGGCTGGTAGAAAGGCTGCTCCCCAGTTGTTAACGCCACCATGTGCCAAGGTTGGACAAATCGTGACGAAGGCTGGAAGATTCTCGTTCTCCGTGCCAAGACCGTATGTCACCCATGATCCCAAGCTGGGTCGTACGAATTGATCGCTTCCGGTATGTAGCTTCAGTAACGCGCCGCCATGAGCTGGATTGGTTCCATGCAGCGACCGGAGAATGCAAAGATCATCCACATGCTTCGCCACGTTTGGGAAGAGTTCGCTTACGGGAAGTCCACTCTGACCGTGCTGATGAAACTTCCACGGAGACTTAAGCAAGTTACCCTGAGCAGCAAAGAGGACTTTGGGCAAATCAAATGGTGGTGGTTTGCCGTCATCACGATCTAAGAGCGGCTTCGGATCAAACGTATCAACGTGAGACGGACCGCCTTTCATGAATAAAAAAACAATCCGTTTTGCACGAGCGGGAAAATGAGGTTCTTTGGCGAATGTAAGTTCTTTTGTTTCAGGCTTGTCGGACGCTTTGGATTCTTTCTGCAGCAGAGCATTGAGTGCAAGGTAACCAAAACCTGCCGCAGAATCTCTCAAGAGAGTTCTTCGCGTAGAAAGCGAGCCACTAGGTGAACTGAAAGGTTTTAAATTCATCCAACTATCTCAAATAGAAAAATTCGTTCGAGGAGAAAAGACTCTGGCAAACCAAAGTCCAAGCTTGCCTTTCGTTGGCTTGTTGATGATCCGCTGTTCGCTCGACTCCATCGACAGAATCAATGTTGGTGATGTCTGTAATGAATCGAGTAATCTCTGCGATTTCGAATTCGGTTGGGTTTCGCGAGAGCGTCTTGCGAAAGGCGATTTCGAGCCGCCCCGGAATGTCGCGAGCTGCATCGATAAGGTCAGTGGCCATCTCGCTTGAAGCGTCCAGCACCAAATCGGAGTTCATCATAAACAGTGACTGAGGAGCAACGGTTGTCACGTTGCGATGGCCCGTTGGCATGGTTGGATCAGGAAAGTCAAATTGTTCGAAAAGACTGTACAGATTGTTTCTAATGATCGGCAAGTAAATCGATCGTCGTGGACTGTCGTAAGTGGTTCGATCACAGGATGTATGATCGAACACAAACTGTCGATTTCTTAACGGCAACGTCTTACCACCGACGGACCGATCCAAAAGCCCAGAGGCAAATAAGATTGAGTCCCGAATCTGTTCTGCATCCAACCGCACCATAGGAAAATGCGACAGCAGCCGATTCTCAGGGTCGATTGTTCGATGCTCCGAGCTCGCGTCTGAAGCTACCGACATCTGATAGGTACGCGAAGCTAGAATCAATCGGTGGAGTTTTTTCACAGACCAACCGGATTCGATCAGATATCTCGCAAGCCAGTCGAGAAGTTCTGGATGCGTCGGTCGTTCTCCGGCGACACCAAAGTTTTCAGTCGTTCGCACAATCGCATTACCAAAGTGCCAGCCCCAGATGCGATTCACACAGACTCGGGCGGTCAAAGGATGCGATGATTGCGACATCCATCGAGCTAACTCTAATCGGCCACTTTGATTCTTAGGAAGTGCATCTTGCGGTGTTGCTCCACACATCACTTCGGGGAAGCCGCGTGCCACTTTACTCCCCAGGTTCCGATGGCTTCCGCGAACGTGAATCGGGATCTCCTCGAGCGTAGTTCCTTCGCAAACAGCCATCGCAGCCGAAAGATCCGGCGACTGGCTCTCTAGAATTCGAGCTTCGTCGGCGAGTCGATAATACTCTGTGAGCGTTTCATCGTCGAATGCCGAGGCGGGCTTGGCTGGGACTGCAAGAAAACCGGATACGTCAAGCAAAGCTTCTCGGGCTGATTCCAACAACGCATCGTTCAGCTTTATCGTCGACTTCGCGTCCGTGGCTGCTGCGGCTTTCGCTTCTTCGGCAGCCTTCATTGCGGCTTCAAAAAGCGGTCGATAGTGCAATGCAATACCGGCCGCGTCGTGACGTGCGGCCAGTTCATGCCACATGGAAAAGAAAGGAGACTCGCGATGAAACTCGAGATGCTTTCGGCAGTGGTGCAAAATTCGTGGATGCAATCCAAGCGGACTTGCAACCTCGGTGATCTCCTGGAGCGAGCTCAATGGAGAAATGTGACTAGCTGCGACGAGATATTCTGTCGCCTTCGATCTCGCTGCAATCCGCAACTTGTTGATCGCTTCTGTTTTGAACGAGTTCGCAGCCCGCTGTTTTTTAGTAATCTCTTCATCGATCGATTTGATCTTTGTCTGCTCGTCAGCGTTGGCAAATACCTCTTCATTCCAGTAGCGGATTCCTTCCTTGCCTTTGTCACGAAGAGTCTTCGTGCTTTTGAATATCGCTGCTAAGCGATAGTAGTCGCTTTGCTTAACCGGATCGAACTTATGATCATGGCACCTTGCGCAACCTAGGGTCATACCCAAGAACACTTTTCCTAAAGTGTCGATTTGCTCGTCAATCGTATCCATCAAAAGTTTTTCAGGATCACGTTCGGCAAGAACTTTAGCACCCAAGACGAGAAAGCCCGTAGCGGTTCGTGTCTCTTGATTCGCATCGGGCAACAAATCGCCAGCAATTTGCTCTATCAAGAATTGATCAAACGGTTTGTCGCGGTTGAACGAATCGACAACATAATCTCGATATCTCCACGCGTTTCCCAAAGCAATATTTTCGTCCAGCCCATTGGAGTCGGCATAGCGAGCAACGTCCAACCAATGTCGCCCCCAACGAACTCCATAGTCGGGTGAATCGAGTAATCGATCTACTACGCGTGAATACGCATCTGACGAATCATCCGCGATGAACGCATCGACTTCCGCTGGCGTTGGCGGTAGTCCTATAAGGTCAAGAGTTACACGTCGAATCAAGCTGCGTTTACTAGCAGCCTTTGACGGTTTCAATCCCGCTTGCTCTAGCTTGCTGAGAACGAATGCGTCGATAGGATTATTAAGCCATGAAGTATCTTTGACGGTTGGTACCGAAGGGTTTTCAACAGGCTGCATCGACCAGAACTTCAAGCCCTCCTCGAGCGACATTCCCGCCGGTTTAGCTTGCGCCCGTTGCTTCTCCTTTGCGACCGTATCCCCTGCGTTATTCGAATTAGTCTCGGCCCAAGCTGGATAAACGCCCCCCTGACTGACCCATCGCTCGAGCAACTCAACATTCTCCGATGAAAGTCGATTCTTGGGGGGCATCTGGAGATCGTGATTTTTGTATCGAACGGCATCAATTAAGGGACTAGAGTCTGGACGACCTGGATCGATAACAGCCCCCGAGTCTCCCCCCGCGTTAAGCGACGATTTTGAATCCAGTCGAAGCCCTCCTTTGGACTCGTTCCCAGAATGGCATTCAAAGCAATGATCAACCAGAATCGGGCGGATGTGCTTTTCGAAGAACTCGATTTGATCTTTCGAGCCGCTGGAGCTTCTTTCGATTGGATGGTCTGCTGTAAACCCGACTTGAGCCGCAAATAAAACAGCTAAGACAAGTAGAACAACGTTAACAAGCCGCCAACACATGTACGAAGTCTGCTGTACGACATGACAACATGACTTATGATTGCAGCCTGAATTATGGGTTTTTGAGTCCGAAGCGTATCCCATAGTTATGGTCTTCGTAATCTCTCATCAAGGTGGGAATGCAAAAAGCATTTCGAGATTGTTACAGGCGGGACTCTTCAGCATGACCGACAGCACTCGTCATGTCAACAGTTCTGTAACGTTAGAGCCCTTGTAGGATAGGCTTCTAGCCTGTCGATAACGAAACCGACAGGCTAGAAGCCTATCCTACACATGCTCACCGTTCTCAATTCTTGGCTACCCCAACCCGAGAATTGATCTAGTATTATGAGTGCGCCTTATCTGAGATTTGTTAGAAATCCTGAGCCACACGACATCGAGAAATCGACGCTAACTTTCGGTGAGCTAGTTGAGTCCTACCAAGTCGAGTAACTTCAGGGCGTTGGTGGTTGGAGCTACACCTGGATGAAGGCGATAGTCAAACCGCATTTGCGACTTGCCATTCTCTTCAATGAAGTGTTCGCGGAAGTGAATGATCTGGCTTTTGTTGGTAAAGCCGTCCATGTCTGCCAGTTGAAGGTCGTGAGTGCTGACCATCAGTAGAGGTTCGAATTGGAGTAGCTTTTGGATGATATGACTGACTGCAATTTGCCGTTCGCGCGAGTTGGTACCTTGTAGGATCTCGTCCAAGATAACAAGTGACCGACGATTAAGATTCGTTTTGTTGGTTGAGACATATTCGACCACCTTTTTTAGTCGAAGTAGTTCGGCCATGAAGAATGACACGCCATCGGCTAGCGAGTCTCGAACGCGAATACTTGTCGCCAATTCCATCGGTTGACAAGCGAATGAGGTTGCACAGACCGGCGCACCGATTCGTGATAACGCAATGTTGACACCTAGAGTTCGCATGAGTGTGCTCTTCCCAGCCATGTTGGAGCCTGTGATGAGAAGCACCGGTTGGCTTTCCTGGATCGTTATGTCGTTGCAAACGCGTGAATCATCTTGCAGCAATGGGTGCCCGATCGAGTTTGCTTCAAAAAGAACACCGGTAGAAGTATCGGTGAGCGGGAAGGTCCAATCCGGATACTCGTCTGCAATCGAGACTGCTGAAAGAATCGCCTCGAGATCACCCATGCTTTTTAGCCATTGTTTTGCGTCATCAACATGACGAACTCGCCATCGATCGAGCCAATTGATGATCCGAAAATCCCACAAGATGATCAACTGTAAGACCAAAAAAGGAATATACAAAAGTGGTTGCAATCGCATACCAGCGAAACTCATCGGCCAACCGAGCTTATGCAAGGCCGCGATGGCCGAACGACTGTTACTGCTGTCTGCCAAGCATCCGTAGAGTTCTGTCAGCAATTCAGAGTTCGGGCGTTCAGAATCGTAAGCGGTGTGCAACTCCTTACAGACAGCCTCAAATTCGCGATGCGAATCGATGCTTTTGAAAACGTTGTGGATCGGACCTACATAACCGATTACGAGAGTAAGATTGATCATTCCGCCAATCAACATCAACGCGAAACCAACGAGTAACTGAAGTCCGGTTGCGTTGATATCCGTCGCCAAGATTACCACTCCGGAGAGAAGTGCAATCGGCCCAGCAATCGACAACCATCGAAGCCAGTTAGGTTGATGGAAGGGTTGAGCGACCCATGTTGTGAATTTTTCCAAAGATCCGGAAGCTGCTCCAAGGTTCCAAAGATGGAGAAGAGTCTTTCGACGCATCTCCTCCATGGGAAGCAGTTCGCTTACAGCCGTTTGCCGCTTTTTCAAAATGGTAGCATCAGCAAAGTTTGTGAGTTGATCGGCTATTGTTTCAATTCCAGTCTTAGTTCCGGCAAGCGAAACCCATCTGATGAGACTGCGCCCTTTGATGAGATCCAGGTCTTCGGCAGTGTCGATGACTGTTTGGTCTAGTCCCGGCAGATCAATTTCCGGAAGCTTCCCCCATTCCCGACTCATACGAGCCAAAAGACGACGATACAGCTGAGCCTCGATTTGAATTCGACGCAAACGATCGTTTAGCAATTCATGAAAGTATGCAACGACGATGAAGCCAGCCGCAAAGACGAAGCCCATCGCGTAGGCAAGGTTTGAACTACTTATCCGAAGATAAGCGGCACCGATAAACCCAGCAGCAATGAGAAACAAGATCGTTCGCAATGCAATCAACCGCCGCCAAGTTTGCTGGCACGCTTGCAGTCGAACTTGACTGTCGTCGAATAGTTTTTGATAACGACTGCTGGCTGTTTCAGTGGATCGATTTCGAGATTCTGGATTGTTCAAACGCTAGGCTGCTTTGGAATTGCGGTGCGGAAGGTTCAAATTGAACAGACCGAAGATTTCCTTCTGAGTCAATCCCAGACTCTTCGGCTGACCGGTTTCGGCGAATAGAGTATTGATGAGAGCCCGCTTTTCTTCAAGCACATTATGAATGCGTTGCTCGATTGTATTCATCGCCATCATCCGACTGACAGTCACAGTGCTTTTTACACCCAGTCGGTGAGCACGGTTGATTGCTTGGTCTTCTACGGCTGGATTCCACCAGCGATCAAACAAGAATACGTAATGACAAAACTGAAGATTCAGGCCGACAGCCCCCGCACCATAACTCATCAAAATCACCGTATGCTTGGGGTCATTTTTAAAACGCTCTATCACCGAATCACGTTGACGAGATGGGATGCGTCCGTGGTAATGCAACGGTGAAAAGCGTTCGAGCTTGGCAGATATCTTGTCTAGCGTATCGACCCATTGGCTGAATACGATTGCTTTCTGACCACTCGCAGCGACCTCCTCCAGGTCTGCTTCCAATCGCTCAAGTTTGCAACTTGCACCGGTAATCGGATCGAAATTGCAAATTTGTTTGAGTCGCAGAACAAGTTCGAACACGTGCTGGATCGTGATCTCGTCGCCCATCTCGGTAAGTCCGATCACTCCTTCTTCTTCGGCGATTTTATAAGTTGAAATTTGTTCGCTCGTGAGATCCAGTTCCGCATCACGAAACATCTTCGGGGGCATCTCGGTGAGCACTTTGTCTTTGGTACGGCGTAGGATGTAATCGCGCGATGCTTGGCTCATCGCTTTGAGCGGCATGTCATTATTCAAGTAACCGGGGGAAAGGAATTCAAAGATGCTGACCAGATCGTCAGTCGAGTTCTCGATGGGGGTTCCGGTCAATGCCCACGAGCGGGTTCGCGAGATGCTTCGGACAATCTCACTGGTGGTGCTGTTCCGGTTCTTGATGCGCTGTGCTTCGTCTAAAACGACCAAGTCAAAGTGAAGCTGCGGCGTCGCGTTCACTGATCCATCTTCGGCTTCCGATAGATTGCTTTCCAGTAGCGATCGGTCTCGCATCATCAGTTCGTAGTTCGCAATTTTGACAGGTGCTTGCGGATGATTCCAAACCCAAGCACGTTTCGATTGATCACCTTCGATGACTGCCACTGGGACTTCGGGGGCCCATTGACGAAACTCGCGCACCCAGTTGGTTACGAGTGGCTTGGGACAAATAAGCAGGACAGATTGCAATTCGCCCGATAGCAAGAGCATGCGAATCGTGGTGATCGCTTGCATGGTTTTCCCAAGCCCCATCTCGTCAGCGAGAATAGCTGCGGCTCGTGAGAAGAGGAACGCAACGCCTTCGAATTGATATGGGAAGGGTTGAAAGGGGAACGTCAGTTTTGCTGACTGAATCAATGTCTCCAACGGCGGTTGCAGAACGTAATAAAGTCGGTCTTCCAACTTGACCAAGTCGCCAGGTGGTCGCATACGTGTGAGCTTTGGACGCGACTTTGGCTTTGCGGATAGATCGTCGGATATATCTTCGGCGTCATCGGCAGAACGACTGGAGGACGCATCGTGCGAACCAGAGGAATCGGCGTCCTTTGGTGCCGCCTTGGCAACGGTCCAAGCGGGGGACTCAGGGAAGGTGAAGCCGATGGTCTTAGGGAGTTGAGCGTTGAGCGTCAGCGCAAGCGTTCGGACTTCTTTCGTTGCGAATAACGACTCAGACAGCGAATCACAAAGATTCACCTCGAGACCCGCCTGCAAAACTTTATCTGAATAGGAACCTTCGTTCCAACCAATGGCTTGAGTGGATTGCAATGGCGTTGTAAACGCAGCCAAATCGAACGGCTCAACAGTGGAGATCACTTCCGAATGAGACGTTGTTCGTTCGAGATTTGGTCCAGCGACCGATTTAGTGACGACATCAAACATAGTGGGCAACTCGATCGAGCGATTCAAACTAAGCGGCTTTCGCAGCAGGATTGGCTTCGAACAACGCTTCCGTGATTCGTCCAAAGGGTTCCATCAAGTCGATCTGAGGAGCGAGTTTTTTCCAAGTAGCCGCGATGATTTGGCCGTCTTCGGTAAATGCCTCTGGAACTTGAACTATCGTGTCGTCGACTTGAATGGAGCGGTAGCTGCGGGGGGAATTTGAGATAGGAATCACAAGCGACGATTGCTCGTTCTCTTTCAACTCTGTTTCAATCCAACCGATGGGTATCGAGATGAAATGCCTGACGGAAAGCACTGCACTGGTGTCAGTGAAGATCGAGATCGGCTTTGACTTTGATTTCGAAAGGAGTGCTCGCGCAATCTGTTCGCCACAAACAAAATCATCAAGCGTTGGTCCGTAGAGTATCGATTGAGCACGGCTTGGTTTGACTGGAAGTGTGCAGTGGAACTCAAGAGGCCTAGCGAGCGAGTTGACTACAAGGAGTCCGCCAAAGTATCCATGCTCTGGATGAAGCCGAACGGTAACAAAGCCGAAACAGTTACCCTTATCGATTTCAGCGGAATTGTCACTCATCAAAAGAATCACGCCTCAAGTTAAGGTGCTGATCAAATCTCCGTAGGGATTTGATCGGTTGATGAAGGATCTAGCTCTATGACGATCGTTGTAGACTGGATTCGTTTCGCAATCGGAACAAGTTAACAGTCCAGCTGGCGGCATAAACAGAACAGCCGCGACAATCGATACAAATTACATTTTGTCAAAGCCTATTCTTTCCTAGGACGGGGTGACTATACTAGAGCCAGCATATAACTACCCTTGATACCCGCAAAATTGGTTGCATATCTCATGGCTCAAGAAAACTCGCAGTACTCACCTATTTTTCGAATTGATGTTTCAGCAGAACCGACCACTGGTGCGATGAATCAGGGCGATGCGGGGCTTGCAATGGTTGCGCTGATGCGACAAATGATCGCCAATCAGGAACGTCAGAATCAAATGCTGGAACAATTGGTTCAGAGTCAGCTTGGTGCCCAAAAGCAAAGAACAAACGAGCTACAGCAATGGAAAGACGCAAACCCGCGGCTTGCACGCGCTTGCAGGAATGCAGCAGAGACTCTTGCGAAAGTCCAAACCAGCTTTCTAGAAGGTATTACGGATGAAATCGCCGATAACGAAGAAAACCTTACCGATGGCGATTTCGTTTTGAATGAATTTATTGATCGTTTTGGTCCGCGAATGGCTCATCTTAACGGAGTCCTTCAAGTGCTAGCTCAACTTGGAAGCGGAACACCGAACCCCATGCATGGGTAAGACGGATCAACAAAAGTTTTGAACAGTTTTTCAGGCCGCTTTTTTCGTTCGAATTTTGCGGAATTCGGCTAGCCAGCAGAATCTCATCTCAGAGGCGATGTTACTGGCAATCGCTATAGTTTCCAAACGTTATCGTTAGCAAGCCGATATAGATGGCGTCGCTTTCGGTCCGGAAGAAATTTCGGAAGGTTGGCAGGGGAGACCTTTGAATGGGGCTTTCTCGGAGTTATGGCTTTGTTCTCAAGCTGAACAGCTAGAGGTAGCTATTCAGCTTTTTTAAAGCAATGCTTTGAACTTAAGAAGTCATCGCGATTATCGACCAATGTAAAGCGAGAACCCAGGTCCGAAGCCGCCAACGTTGCCAAACGAATTGCCATACGAGCCACTTCGAGGGAAACCGCCTGAGCCATAGCTGCCCCAAGTGTTCCCAAGACCAATATTTCCCGGAACAAAATTGTTTCCAATGGAACCTGGTCCGTAAAACGAACCGTATCCAGAGGAATACCTTGGAGTATCGCAAGGCAACCCGCCAGGAATTCCCACAGGCGGTCGATAAGAACCGTAGCCAGCACCATAACCCGGCCCGTATCCAACACCATACCCAGGATAATAGCTAGGGATGCTACCGTGTCGACCATGACCGTGACTTGGAATCGTCGGTCGGAAGCTCGAGTAACCACCATGATAGCAGTCGTCTCCTTTGACGACGGTTTGATTTCCTAACCACAAGCTAGCGGCTACTCCAGCAAGCAGCCATGTTTTCTTGACCATGATTTTCAGCTCCTTCGAAAAGCTTTTCTTTGTCTGATACCTGTCTATTGATGACCCACACGCGCTTTGTCTGTTGCGCGGTCATCAGAAATGTGTCGCTCGACGCGTGATGACTCCTTTCATATCAAACGTTGCGCCAAGAATCGTCACAATCGAAATTAGGCGAGAAATTGTGACTCATTTCAGAAAATCATGAATTGTGTGCTGGGATTCTTGTAGTCCTTTCGTACGCGCCGCAGTCAACCTTTGGACACACGTTGTTTAGCGTTAAGCAACGCATACGCCCGATTGCTAGAACGGCATAGACATTCGGCCTTTGAGCCGTAGGCGCAAGCCTCGGGTTTGGATATTCGATCAAATGGAATGCGTGTACCTGCGCCACCCGTGGCTAGCGCCATCGGCTCAGTTTGCGATCTGCTGATCACTCAACTAGCCGTTTGCGTTCTGATAGTCAACGCAATTAGACTTCCACCACGCCATCGCTTTCTTTGCATTCCAGTGATTGACTTCTGGTAAGGCTTCGAGAGCATCAGCAAGTTCTCGCGTTGTTTGAAATCGCTCTTCAGGGCTTTTGGCGAGGCACTTTAGTACGACTTGGTCCAATTCAGGTGAGATTGGTTTCGTTTCCAAGAGGGGCGCGTAAATACTTTGCAGTCGCGCGATCGACGGTGCGACAGGTGGTTCGCTTACGTGAGCCATCATCGTTCTCATGGATGAGCCTGAATCGAATGGTGGTCGACCTGCGAGCATGTAGAACGCTACGCCCCCTAACGAGTAGAGGTCGGTGCGTTGATCGGTGTCTTGCTCTCCCAAAGCCTGCTCCGGTGACATGTATAATGGTGAACCGGTCACGGAGCCTGCTTGAGTAAGATCGGTATCTTCGTTGTTAATCGCCGGGAGTAGCGGTTTCACTAAACCAAAGTCCAGAAGCTTTGCGATGTCGAAAGCGCCTCCAAGTTCGGTAACGATGATATTCGCGGGTTTGATATCGCGATGGATGAGGTTTTGATCGTGTGCTTCGGTAAGTGCCTCGCATATCTGACGCAGCAAGTAGACCGCGCGGCCCGGCGACATGGGCCCTCGCTTTTTGACGATTTCTTGAACGCTCATTCCCGTCAAGTATTCCATGACGTAGAAGAATGTCCCGTCGTCGGTGCGACCGTAATCATAGATGTAGATACTGTTCCAGTGAGCAAGCTGCGCGGTGGCTTGCACTTCGCGTTCGAAACGCGCGAGAGCCCGTGGGTCGCCTGCTTTTTCAGGACGAATAACCTTGATCGCGCAAGGACGCTTCATCAGCATGTGTTCAGCCAGAAATACATCACCCATGCCGCCGGAGCCAATCTTTTCCTTTAGTCGGTAACGACCGAGTTGTTTGGCTTCGGAGGCTTCAGAACGCAACGAATTGATCATTCGCACTCCGGAGACGGCCGCGAAAATCGTTGCCGCCAAAACGAGAAGCATTTCGATCGTACTGCTTGGGTCGTAAAAAATCGCGGTTCGAACGTCCGGGTGGAGAATGATCGCGCAGATGGTTGCGATGATTGGCAAAGCGGCCATCGCGAGGACGACGCTCAGCACGCGGCGCCATGAGTTGGGCAAGAAGAATGCGTAAGCAAAAATCAAGATGACCCAGCTTGAGGTTGGCATGGTAGAGATGAGAGCAAAGTTCTGCACCTCAAGAACTAACTCGTAGTAGTGCGTTACTCCGAAGAACAGCGCTGGCAAACCGAAGATGACCGCCTCTGCGCTGACTAAGCAAAACTGTGAAAGATTTTTGACTCGAGCAAGCCAAATACTTACTCCGATCAATGCGATTGTTGTAAAAGTGTGGAAACCCAGAACCCAAACTGGAAAATGCTTCAGTGGGAAAGCAAACTCGCGAATCCAAATCCAGATCGCGAAGATGAAAAAACCAAAACCAAGAGCTGGGCCTGCGACTTGTAGTCTCGCTCGGATAAGGTTGATCTGTTCTTGGGTCGCACCCGAATCGCCTTCGATCAGCTCCATGTGGGCAGCTATTTGCGAAGCCGGTTTCGACGGGGCTGGTCGGGGGTGAATGACGATCGGATCGGTATTGCTTGGCTTGACAACGATCCTCTGGGTTTCCGTGTTCGGGTGATCAATTATCTGCGGAGTCCCCGACTGAATTGAGGGTTCGAGAGGAGCATCCAACGTGAGATCGCTGTGCAAATCAACCTTCGGGCCATCCGTTGTGGAGTACGGATCGCTTGATGAATTGGCGGACGCAACTCCAGGTTTGATCGGGCCTGGTTTTGGCAAATTGTTTGACATAGGAGTCCATTGTAGCCGAACATTTTAACGCGTTGTCCCGTCCGAACCGCTTTGTTTAACTTTGCTTTTGAGATTAACTCGCGTATAAAGAACCGATTCAGCCTTTGATGACTGGGATTGATGTCGGTACAATCCAGAGGCAGCCTTCGCCGACGGTATCTGCTACAATCGGTTGAAGTTGAAAGACTTGTCGGAGATGTCCGTTTAGAATGACTTGGCAGAACCGATACCCTCCGAATCGATCGCGTCCCCTCCTAACCGCCGCAACGGATTTCCTGCCGTTAACAATCTCGTGAATATCATGACTCGAATATCTTCGTTCCATCCGAGCTCCTTTTCAGCAAAAATAGCCAAGAAGCTAGTCCAGCGTTTGGGCCTTGGCTTCGGCACGGCAGCTTGGATTTGCCTTGTGTCGATTTCTCTCCTCAGCATTCCCGCAGCTTCGAGCGCTGCTGCGGAAGGAGCGACAGCCAGTGCGACTTGGCCCAATTGGCGCGGGCCGACCATGAATGGCGTATCGCCGGAGGAAAATCTTCCGGAATCGTGGTCTCCCGATGGTGAGAACCTCCTTTGGAGGAAAGAAGAGCTAGCGACGAGATCGACACCGGTTGTGATGAACGGTCGCATGTACATCGTCTGCAGAGATAAACCGGAGACGACTCAAGAAGGTGAAAAAACGGTCTGCATCAACCCTGAAACAGGCGATGTTATTTGGGAAAGTGTCCACAATATTTATCTCAGCGATGCACCTGCCGAGCGCGTTGGTTGGTCGAGTGTCGTTTGCGACCCTGAGACGGACCGAGTCTTTGTTCTCGGCCTGGGTTGTGTGTTTCAATGTCTAGATGGAAAGACTGGAGAAACGATTTGGGAGCATTCGCTCAGCGAAGAATATGGGATGCTCAGCACCTACGGCGGTCGAACAAACTTCCCAACTGTCTTTGAAGATTTGGTGATTATCAGCGGCGTGACTACGGGATGGGGCGACACTGCTCCGCCAGCCCACCGATTTATAGCCTTCGATAAAAATTCGGGTGTAGCGGCTTGGTTGATCAGTACCAAGCCTCGCCCTGAAGACACAACCTATAGCACACCTGTGTTCACCTCGTTTAATGGTCAAGCTGCGATGGTCACCGGTGCGGCCGACGGTGCGGTTTACGCTTTTCAGCCTCGTACGGGAAAAACAATTTGGAAGTACCAAGCTTCCATCCGCGGGATCAATTCGTCGCCTATCGTTGACGAAAATGGGATTGTTTACTGCGGTCATGGCGAACAGAACTCGTCAGATACGAAAATTCTTGGGGCTGTATTTGCTTTCGATGGCAATACGACCGGTGATATTCCAGAGGATAAGTTGCTTTGGAAAGTACCGAAGAAGACCATTGGGCGAAGTGCTCCTTTGAAAGTCGGTGATCGCGTTTACTTCTTGGAAGACGGTGCACTACTTTTGATTTTTGATGCAAAGACTGGCAAGCAAATCGCAGAAAAGAAACTTGGGCGCATCATGTTTGGAAGCTTGGTTTACGGCGACGGCAAGATTTACGCTGCGGAAAACACAGGCAAGATTTGGATACTAAAGCCAACGGAAAAAGGGGTCGATGTCGTCAATCAAGCTCGCATCAACGACGGTGGTGAAATTTTCGGATCGCCTGTCATCGCCAACGGTCGCCTTTACATTCCGTCAAATACAGCTCTTTACTGCATCGGCACAAAAGACAGCAAGCCAGCTGCTCCAGTAGTGCTGCAAGCTCCCAAAGAAACTCCTGTCAGCGCCGATAAAGAAATTGCTCACATCCAACTGGCCCCTGTTGAGCTGATGCTTCGACCGGGTTCGGTCGCTTCCTATCAGGTGCGAGGATACAACAAGAACGGACAATTCATTCGATTGATCACGGACGCAACCATCTCTATCGACGGGCCAGGTGCGATGACCGACTTGAAATTCCAGGTCGCTCCAGAAAGTGCACCTCCCGCTTCTGTTTCTATCATTACAGCCAAGTTCGGCGAGCTGAGTTCAGCAGCACGCGTTCGAATTATGCCGCCGCTACCTTGGAAGTTCGACTTCAGTGATAAGAAGGTTCCACCGGGTTGGATCGGTGCTTCCTATCGAATGCAACCGAAAGAGCTGGAAGGCGAATCTGTCTTGGTAAAAATTAGCACGATTCCAAAGGGAACACGTAGCCAATCATGGATGGGATCTACCTCGCTATCCGATTACACGGTAGTTGGTGACTTTTATGCCAGCGACATCAAAGGTAAAGACAAAACGGACAAGATTCCAGATATGGGCTTGATCGCACAACGTTACACCCTCGATCTCCAAGGAGCTCAGCGATTGCAGTTGCGATCGTGGACGCCTCGTTTAGAGTTGCGTTTTGCGAAGACAATCGACTTTCCGTGGCAAGTTAACACTTGGTACACCATCAAGTTCAAATCAGAAACTGCTCCTGACGGAGTAACGCTGCGTGGAAAAGTTTGGAAGCGCGGTGAACCTGAACCGGAGCAATGGTCCATCGAAGCAACGGATGCAACTCCGAATAAGAACGGCAGCCCCGGGATCTTCGGAAACTCTTCGGACGCAGAATTTTACATTGACAATGTAAGCGTTACGCCGAACTCTTAACTCGATAAACACTAGAAACTCTCTCACTTCAATCAAGCATCCACCCGCATTATCAACCATGAATACAAAGTCCCTCCTGTGTGCGTTTTCGTTACTTGCTGGAGCTCATGCTGCATCGCAGCAAGCACTCGCTTATGATCCCGTTGCCGCGGCTCAAGCAACCATCTCCAAGATGAGCGTTGGTGCTAAAGATTGGCCAATGTGGGGTGGATCGCCAGAACGTAATAACACACCCGTTGATGCTGCTTTGCCGGATTCTTGGAACGTAGAAGATGGCACCAACATTCTTTGGGCGACGGATCTTGGTTCAGAGACGTACGGAAACCCCGTCGTTGCAAACGGTCACGTTTATGTTGGAACAAACAACGGTGCTGGGTACCTGACTCGCTATCCAAGCAACGTGGACCTTGGAGTGCTTCTTTGCTTGGATGAAAAGACAGGCAAGTTTCTTTGGCAACACAGCAGCGAAAAACTTCCTACCGGTCGCGTCCACGATTGGCCTAACCAAGGCATTTGCTGTGCGCCCTTGGTAGACGGAGAGCGTCTTTGGTACGTGACTAGCCGCGGTGAAGTCGTGTGCTTGGACACGGAAGGCTTTCGCGACAACAAAGAGAACGATGGGCCGTTTCAAACAGAAGCATTTGCAAACGAAGAAGAAGCTGATGTCATCTGGAAGCTCGACATGATGAAGGACTTGAGCGTCTCGCAACATAACATGTGCTCATGCTCGGTTGCTTGTGTTGGTAACCTGTTGTTTGTTAACACTGGTAACGGAGTTGACGAAGGGCACGTAACGGTTCCAAAGGAGCGAGCTCCTTCGTTCATCTGTATTGATCGTGATACGGGTAAAGTGCTTTGGACTGACAACACGCCTGGCGCAAATATCTTGCACGGCCAGTGGTCATCGCCTGGTTATGGGGTTTTCAATGGTCAAGCACAGGTTTTGTTCGGTGGTGGCGATGGATGGCTATATAGTTTTGATCCGGCGGGCGAAAATGGTAAATCGAAATTGCTTTGGAAGTTTGACTGCAACCCGAAAGACTCTTTTTATGCGTTGAACCGTGCGACTCGTAACCACATTATTGCTACCCCGGTAGTTTACGATGGATTGGTTTATGTCGGCGTGGGTGAAGACCCAGAACACGGCGAAGGCCAAGGGCATCTTTGGTGTATCGATCCCAACAAGCGTGGCGACGTTAGTCCTACAATCGTCTACAACAGCAAGGACCCGTCCGCACCAGCCGCGCCGCGACGCCTGCAGGCTCTTGTCGAAAAAGAAGGTGATTTTCAGCGAGACAACCCAAACTCTGCGGCTGTTTGGCACTACATGGGAAACAACCCCAAGGTTTTCGAAGAGCAAATGCACCGAACATGTGGAACGGTTGCTATTAAAGATGATCTGTTAGTGATTGCAGACTTCAGCGGTGTCATCCACTGTGTAGACGTAAAGACAGGAAAAGCCTACTGGACCTATGACATGCTTGCCGCGTCCTGGGCATCGGCTTTGATTGTTGGCGACAAGATTTTCTACAGCGATGAGGATGGTGATATCGTCATTTTCAAGCTTGCGAAGGAAATGGAAATGCTTGGCGAATTCAACATGGGTTCCGCAGTTTATACGACGCCTGTCGTCGCCAACGACACTCTTTACATCGCAAATCGAAATAAAATCTACGCCATCAAGGCTGGCGCAAAAAGCGAGCCTGCGAACTAGTTTCCCGCAAAATTCACAGACCGATTTATTCCTGGATGATGTCGCAAGACATCTGAAGGCGGTCGGCATTGCTCGAACTGGTGTGGTTGCCTGAATACTTACGAATTCAGGTAACTTGGAAATTGAGACTCTGCAAAGCCCAAGGATTCACGCTAGAACTAGTTGGCCAGTACCAGGTTTGCGCTCGAGTTCAGGCTTTAGCCGCTTTTGGCAAATCCAAGGTGCAGGGCGTCTAAAGGCTATGCTCCAACATGGTTGCAACCGATTATCGTGCTCAACCTGGCGCTGTCGAACTGGGTTTTTGATGCTCATTTGGGAGCCTTGACCGATAAAATCCGTCCTTTCGTAAAGACTGTTTTTGCGGTACACTTACGGCAGAGTCTGCGTAGACACGCAAGGCTGGTTGTCTGGCCCTTACAGTCTCTTTCCCTTCAAATGCCGCTGGCATCGACCCCCAATACATGTCCGATCATTGGAATTCCCTAGCCGACCAACTCGGTACACCTTCTCTCGTTCCTCATCAACGCAAGCCCTCGGCAAAGCCAAAAGAGCAGGCGAAATCGCCGGTTGAGTCGCCTTCAACGCCCAATGTTGAACCAAACCTACCTGAACCGGCTGGAGTTCTTCCGCCACCACAACCGAAAGCAGAAGCCCCTTCGCGGCTCCGATCTTCTTGGGACTCCGTCGCTCGTCTTTTTGGTGTAGGCAGTGGCCCCGAGCCCAGTCAAGCTCTCGAAGAATTGGTTTCCGGTACCAAACCAGCAGCACCGGAGGCTTCCAGTGAAAATGAATATGACAATCTATTTGAAGGCTTCGGAAAAAAGAAAGATCGTAAGCCAACATCCATGTGGGGTGATACGACTTCCGTAGATACACCAACGGCCCCCGCTGCAAAAGAGGACTCCAGACCATCGTTGCCAACTTCGAGAGTTGAGCCTGTAGCGAAGAAAAAGAAGAGTTTTTGGGACACGGTCGAGGACGCAGTCGATCCTGAGCCGGAAGTAGTCGCAAGCGAATCGCCGAAAAGTGATTCGCCTGCACCTAGATCGCGGCACACCGAAACTGCCAAACCACAATCGACACGACAAGATGGTAGAAGGCCGGCGCGATCAGAAAACCGAGAAACGCCACGCAACGAAAGCCGCGGTGACCGAGCAAAGCCGCAAGACGATTTCGTTGAAAGCGATTCACTGGATACAGAAGATTCTCCTGGCAGCATGCCTGAACGCCGAGGGCGACGTAGAAATATCCGCCGCGGTCGTGGTAGCGAAGTAGCAGACCAGCCTATTCGCGACGATTTGCCGTTCGATCAAGACATCCCTGCTGAATCAGATGATTCCGAAAGCCGAGTCGCCGCAAGACGCCCCGAACGAGAACCTCGCGGGCCGCGCGAACCACGTAACGCTCGTGGCGATAGAAATCGAGAGGGACGAACTGGCTCGGAACCACGTACTTCGGAAACGAGGAATTCGGAGTCTCGAAATGATTCTCGAAACAACGAGCCGCGCGCGCCACGGCCCGCTCGGCCAAGTGATTCAGAGTCTGCAAGCCGCGATCGTGATGACAACCGTCCAGAGCGAACAAGGCATAGTCGCAATCGCAGTGAGCATAGTGACGCTCCATCAGGAGATTCCCGAGAACGCGCGCCAAGAGCCGATCGAACGGATCGCTCCGACTCGAATACCTCCAGGACTCCCGCTCGTCCAGCAGCAAAACGCGGTTGGGACGATCTGGAGCCAGTGGTAGAAGAAGTATTTGTCGAAGTCGATGCCGATGACGAAAATGACTTCGCGAGCCCTGTTGATGCAGAACCGACTGCATCGGACGAGCCACGTAAGCGAAGACGACGTCGTCGCGGTGGTGCAGGTCGACGACCTGTTGCCGAAGAAACTTCAAGTGATGATTCGAGCCCTACCACGACGAGCCGACGGCAGGTCTACGGGCGTCATGCGGACGAAGATGACTTGGATGATAACGTTGATAGCCTAGACCGAGGATTCCAGGTCACTGCTTGGGCCGATGCGATCGCAAGTATCATCGATCGGAACATGGAGAACCATAAACGTCCAAGCAGCAATGACTATCGTGGTCGAGGCGGGAATCGCAACAACGGTAGCAACCGCCGAAGAAACTAGTCCGTGGCAAAATAGAAATTAAGTGGACATCGCCACTTTGCGCTGGAGTCTAGGCTTCAGCCGCTTTTGGAGCATCCAAGGTGCTCAGCGCCTTAGGTCTATACTCCATACGACTTGTGATTGCCTGTCAGTTTCAAAGTGCCGCTGTCGAATGAAGAACGATTGCGAATCCTGGGTACGAGGCCCAGTTTCGCCACCAATCCAGCTTCTTTCAGCGTTGACTGAATCCGGGGCGGGCCGCGGCCTGTTGGTTTGGATTTTGGTACTGCGGTCCCCTCTCTTCAACAGAGAACTCCGCCCACACGGGGTTGTGGTCCGATAGTCTTAGGGCGTCTTTGATGGTAAGTCCAAAAAGCTTCGCGAGACTCAAGACTCCAGAGCGCCCCGTATACTCGCTTGTGAAGTTAGGCTCTAGCAAGATATTGTCATAAAGTTCTGTCTCGCGAACGTTCGTTGGCTGATTGGAAATCAATGGATAAACACCGCCGACACTTTGTAGTGCTCCCATCTTGGATGGAGCAGCATTAAAGTCACCGAGAAGGATGCAGTCATCCTCTTGCGCAGACGCGAACTCCCAGTTACGAATTTCTCGCATGATTCCACCCATGGAATTGACTTCTTGAACAGCGACATCTGGATCGGTGTGTAGATTCACTAACGAGAAAGTCCAAGGTCGATTCGTGAGATTTGAACGAACCACAAATCGTCCAACTAGTGGCTCGCGGTGTAGCGCATCAATGTCGTCGTTCAGTGTATACGTCGCGTTAGGGCTAGTGGAAATGCGATTGGAGTCATAGATGTATGCATACTGCTCTTTGCTTACCGTGCGACCGAGTCGGGGGCCCATGACATATTGATAACTTCCACCTGTTGAATTGATATAGGTCATCAGCACGTCCAGGATGGTCTGATCTGTCGAACGAATTTCTTGAATGCCTACGACATCGAACATTCGAATGACTTCAGCCAATCTCCCCATCACCCATTGATCACTCATTTTGGACTGGCCAAAGGTCTGAATGTTAAAGCTACCAACGAGGATGGTTTCCGCGCGGCGCTGCGGCATAAGCTGGGCCGTGTTGGTTGCTGATGCCAACGATGTTGGCTGTGATGTTGGCTGGGACGATGGCAGCGATGTCGGCTGAGTCGAAGTGAATCGCCCTTGAGGCGTTAAACTGCTCGGCGTGATTCCATTTTGTGGTACGGTTTGACTTGGCAGCGGCTGTCCATATGTCTGGCCATAAGGTTGTTGGCCAGTTGCTTGCTGCGAATATTGCTGGGGTTGTGGAGGTGGATACTGCCCAAATGTTTGCTGTCCGTAACCTGTCGGGGTCCCTGCTTGCTGTTGAGGATAGCCCGATGTGTATCCTGCGGTGTAGCCTGACTGATCGTAGCCCGTAGGGTTTGATACGGGTTGATTGAATGCGGGCTGGTTGTAGCCAGACGAATCGATGCGGCTTTGGAGCCTATTCTCAGGTTCACAACCTGCGTAGGCTGCGAGCGAGGTCACGACGGCGATTATCGCCGGTAGAGATGCAGAGTTTCGCATGCTCCCGAGCCTCCTTGCTCTGGTTCGCTTCATGTTCAGTGAGCCTCATGCTCGAATTATTTTTATACAGGTTGAAGAATTTCTCGCGCGGCACTTACCAACTGGGAATCGTCTGATTTCAATGCAGACTGGATTGCCAATTCTGTGGCTTCGCTCTTTACACGTACCTTGGCTAGTGCCGACATTGCTCGTCGTCGGATTGCAACAGTTGAGCGCGAATTTACGATGGCGTTGGCAACCGCATCTTGGACTGAATCAAGAGATTCGTCTGACCTCCCCAGCAACGTAATGGCCCAATAAACAGTGTCCATAGATGGGCTGGAAGTAATGCTTCCCAGCCAATTCATGTCTGTCGCTAACGGTGGCCCCATGTTCTCTAAAGCTTCCGTAGCCCAGTTCACGGATTCTTCCTGCCCGGATTCCAGCGACGCAAAGATTGCTTTTAGCTGTGGGCGAGCCAATTCCTGATCATTAGCCCACAACTGCAGGTCATCGATCGAAGGGAGAGATACATTGCTTGCATTTTGTCCAGCCATACTTACTCGCAGCCTCCATGCAGCGACTAAATTGACAGAAATCAGTCCAAATTCTAAGCATTGGTTCCTACTGGATGATTCCTATTGAAAGCAATGGCAATCCCTCAAAGGAAAACTGCTCAACGGACCAGATGGGGCGCGAGCATAACCATACTCATCGCGAAAGCTCCAGGAAGATTAGCAGTAGATCGTGGTTCATCGACGAAAACTCGCACGCTAAGGCATCAATCACATTCTGCTCCAGCAAGGCGT
>JAIYDQ010000156.1 GCA_027487375.1 Planctomycetaceae bacterium | reverse complement strand
GTACCCGCCGCAGACCTATCGTCCCTTGCGTGCTACTGTAGCTTCGCACCATGACTTCGGCAGCTTATGAGTGACATCGTCGTCGCTAAAGATCTTCTCAAGACTTATGGGGCATTTCGTGCATTGAACGGGTTGTCACTGACAATCCGACAAGGAAGTGTGTTTGGACTTTTAGGTCCAAATGGAGCCGGCAAGACAACCCTGATTAGGTCCCTCTTGGGCTTCATTAAGCCCTCGAGCGGGAACGCAACAATCTGCGGTTGGGACTGTGTATTGCAAAGCGTGCAAGTTCGATCCAACGTTGCATATCTACCCGCGGAAGCGAAGCTATTCGGGATGATGAGAGGGTCGGCCGTATTGGATTTCTTTGCAGCCATGAACCCGAATGGAAATCGTGACCGTGCTCTCGCCGTAGCCAAACAACTGGACTTGGACTTGGCAAGAAGAGTTGCATTCATGTCGACGGGGATGCGGCAGAAACTTGCCATCGCATGCGTGCTGTCCACTCGGGCACCACTTCTGATTTTGGACGAGCCTACAGCTAACCTGGACCCGAACGTCCGAATGGAAGTCCTATCGCTAGTCAGGAAATCTCAGAACGAAGGAGCGACTGTCCTCTTCTCATCGCACGTCCTTAGCGAGATCGAAGAAGTTTGTGACACGGCAACAATCGTACAACGAGGCAATGTGGTCAAGACCTTTAATGTTTCGGAAATGCGAGCGACACATCGTGTACACGGAACTCCTACCCCTGCATGGCTAGGTTGGTGGAGTGAGAGACAGAAAGAAGATTCGATTTTGATAGGGGATACCAATGTCTTGGAAAACAACTCGACAAAAGTCGTGATTGATATTGTTGGCCCGATTCAAAAACATCTGGAATGGTTAAGCCGGATGCCCGTAGAAAACATGAGAATAGAACCTGTTGGATTGAGAAGTGTATACGAATCGTGCTGCGTCTCCTCGTAAAAAAATACCTCACTGAAACGCTACCGCTTCTAATCGCTTGCGGCTGTGTTTTGCTTATGTTCCCTTGGGTGCGGATCTGGACTGTCAGCCAATTTGAGCTGAGCGGTTTTGCTCCGCTGATCGAACAGTTTAAAGCTTTCGAGAAATTTTCACCGGTGCCGCTGGCACAGTTTCTCACCTATGAAGGGATTATCGGCTTAACCTTTGCTGAGCCGATCGTACTACTTTGCGTCCTAACTTATTGCATAGCGAGAGGCACCGATGTAGTGAGTGGTGAACTCGGACGAGGAACCATGGAGATGTTGCTGGCTCAACCATTGCACAGGTGGAAACTGATGGCGGTACATGCCTGTGTGAGTATAAGTGGTTTGGTAATCTTGTGCACTGCGCTCTGGGTTGGACTACATGCCGGTATTCAGACCAATTCGACCCTCGTAAAGAAGTCCCAAGCCAGTCTGACGTTACCAGGTTTTAATTGGTCAATGCCCAATCCGTTGACGGCATCCGAAGAAGTAGTTACCCCATTGAGCACCTTGGTTGATTCTCAACTTTATGTTCCGTCGACTCTTAATATCTTTGCACTCGGCTTTTTCGTTTTTGGGCTAAGCGTGATGATGAGCAGTTGGGACCAATACCGATGGCGAACAATCGGTGTAGTCATCGGAGTTTACGTTGCGCAGGTACTACTTTTCATCCTCGCGAAATCCACCCCCCAAACACGATTCTTGATGCCGTTTAGTTTCCTCTCTGCATACCAACCAGATTGGATGGTTCAAGCGATTGGGCAGGAAGAAATGCCCATGTTTGCAATTTTTCGTTTCAACGATAATCCCAAAAACTGGATTGCAGGAATCGAGCTTGGTCCAATGGCTTACACGTCAATTCTGCTAAGCCTCGGAGCGTTGGCTCTCGCGGTCGGCTTCTTCATTTTCAGCCGTCGTGATCTCCCTGCACCTACCTAAGATGGACCGGCATAAAATTGACCGAATAGAAGCACCGACTAGAAGCGTCCAGTCTAGCGTCCTTCGACTCGGAAGTTTCTCGCTATACTTGCTCGCAACTCTTGTTGAATTCGATCGTTCTTGGATGCGAAGGAAGGATCCACATCTTGCAATCGACCAAGGCATTCCATGTAGCGAACGAATACGGCGATGCTTTAGTTCGCATTAGCGCGTCTTAAACTTGTATGAAAGTCCTCAAACTATGCGATCAACTATGCGATCAACTATGGTGAAAGATGGTTTCCAATGCATTTGATCATCCCATTGTTGGCTAGTTTTGTATTTGTCGCGTCACTGTTTTGCGTACAGCGGGCTACAAAGCCGAGCGCGGATAGAAAAGGTGTTGGGGCATTCACGGTTCTGTTTTTCTCGAACCAAACCTTGGCTCTTGCTTTCTCATTCTTTTGGCCATTCAGAGAGCGTCTAGGGGGAAGCATGCAGCCGTTTTCGATGCTGTGGCAACCTCTCGCTTTGGCGATATTTTTCGTACTAGGTTTGCTCTTTACATTTGCTGCGGTTCGGCATGGCGATATCTCCGTGGCTACTCCTGTCTTTGGATTGAAGATCTTCATGGTCGTTCTTCTGCTGTGGATGCTAGGCTCTGAAAACCCGGGCGTATCCATATGGGTCGCCGCTGCAATGGCCGCGGTCGGTGTTGGATTGATTCAGTGGACGGGACAGGGTAGACCTCGGCACGTCTTTGTTACGATCGTGCTTGCGCTATTGGCTTCCCTGTTCTACGCGCACTTCGATGTGTTGATTCAAGGGTGGGCACCATCATGGGGAGTTGGGCGTATTCTTCCGATCAGTTTTTGGTTTGTGAGCATCATTTCGCTCCCAATGATCCCTTGGGTCGATTGGTCTCGACTGAAAGAGAGTGACATACTGTACTGGGTCGCGCTCACTTCGTTTCTGACAATGCTTCAAGCCTTCATGATCGTGGGAGCGTTGGCATATTTTGGCGACGCGGCAAGAATTAACATCGTGTTTGCGACCAGAGGCATGTGGGCTGTCGTATTAGCGTGGGCTATCGGGAGATCAATTCCGAGTAACAACTCGGAAGGAAATGAGACCACTCTTCGTGTTCGATTCCTCGGAGCTAGCCTCCTAACCGTCGCCGTAGTTATCGCTATTGCATTTCCCGGAAAATAACACAGCTCGCACGTTAACATTGCGATGATTCGATATC
>JAIYDQ010000401.1 GCA_027487375.1 Planctomycetaceae bacterium | reverse complement strand
GGCATTAGAAACCGATTCTTTAAATGTCTGGTAAGCCGCTACAAAAACGCCAACTCTATGACACTTTGGATGCGTCAAGGCTCTTGCGGCCCAAACAACGAAATCTTTTCTTGCTACTCCCGCTTGAGCTTTTTCAAAGTTTGTGACTTTGTTCTTGTAGCCATCACCAAACTCGACGGTTGAACAAGCGTTTAGAGCTATCTGACCTTGATTGATAGGTAGGTCTCGAAAATCTTCGTGTCCTTCTAATGTGTTATTCAGAACATCTTTTTTCGACCTCGAAGATATGGTTGGATCAAATCGTGACCATAAAGATAGAACATCTTCTAACGTGTCACACAAGTAACGTTCCATCACAACCGTGCCCACCGGTTTTCTTCGGTTTGCAAATATGTGCGAGGTGTGCTGACCGTTTACTCGATAGATCTTGCTTTCGCCCTTAATTTGAGCTGTACACCATCGAAACGTGGTTAATAAACCCGCATCAATCTCTCTTTCTAAATGGGTTACACGTTGATTTGTTAACCTCCGTTCTCCAGGAACGCGTTCAAGGTTGCAAACCTCGATAGCCAACTCTCGTGTAAGCTGCAGAATTTCGACCTTTTCTAGAACAAACATTTGGTATACTCCGTCGTTAACACCTGTCCCGCGATAGATGTTTTTGTGAAGGATTAACACCTGTCGCGGGCAGGTATTTTCAACGAATTCCTTTGTGATTCATTGAGATTTGTGCTTTATACGCTACCGAAAAACATTGTCCCATCTTTTCGCATAAGCGTTTCTTATCTGCTGTGGATCGGTTTTTTCCTATGTACGATGGGATGTTTGACGGATTAGGTTTGGAAACTCTGCAATGGGATTGGTGGGGCGTCGGACGGGTGGTAATCGTGCTGGCGGTGGCGGTCATGTTACGACCTAACCATCGATCCTGCTCTTGATCATTCGCATTTCTTCATAGGTGTAGAGGAACATTCTTTGAGCGATCGACGGGCTCCAGTGATGTAACTCTACATTGGCGGTCATGATCTGACTGAATCCTGCCCACTCTTCTTTGTCCTCTGGCCACATGCTTGTCTTCTCGGCTTTGAGCATGGCTCGATCGAACTTCTTGATGACGTCCTGGTGCCATTGGAAGTCGATGCCGAACGCTTGTTCGATCGCTAGTTCGATCCGGTTCTCGGCTTCGGTGTATTGTGGGATTGTCACCTTTAGCGGTTTCACCATGTCCCCGATGTATGCCTCGGCGGCATCGTGTAACAAGATAGCGAGAAGCCCGGATCCCCTAATCCCTTCTTTAAAGGCTAGCTCCGTAGCGAGTACACAATGCTCCGCGACGGAATAGAACCGCGGGCAATGTCCGCCGAATCGACAAATCTTAGATAGGGCGGCGGCAATGCTCTGTATCTCGATCGTGTTAGGGTCGGGGTTGGCCAAATCAACATAGTGGCCGGCGTGTACCTTGATGGTGTTGTTGAGGCATCCAAATGTGTCGATTCCTTGCGACATGGTTTGTGTTCCAGTGGTTGGTGTGATTGATGAGTTAGAACGTCAACGCGGGGCGATGCCCACGCGGTTAAACCAAAACGGGCCGGAAACCCGTCCTACTAGCATGGCTACCAAATTCGCTTGGATCGTTGCTTGCCGCGTGCCGTGTCGAGCTCGCGGTGTAATGCTTCGCTCAATACGTCGTGATGCGTAGTCTTGACGGTGTCGACCTGGACCATGCCGACGATTCGCTGCGGGCGCCGTGTCCCGACCCCTACCGATAACTCGTAGCGGATGACGTCGAGCTCGGTGTGGATGGTGAGACTCTCGTCGGGACGTAAGTGCAATATGAAAGCGGTTAAACTCATGAAACGCTCCGCGTTTGTTCCTGGTTCTTAGTGCTTGGTGCTTTGTAAATGTGGACGACATAGTCTTGGCCCTCGCCGACGCAAGCAGGACCGTTCCATTGGAAGAAATTCAATACGCTTTGAATCTCTGCTTTGGTTGGGATGCGTCCGCTTTGCATAACTCCCATAACCAACGGTCTGATGGAAATCGACAAATGATCTTCCATCGCGTTATTGGGGCCGCTGGGGTCGCAGCTTTTGATGACGGAGATGTATCCTTTGTTGACTGCCCCCTCGTAACACTGGATGTCAGTGGAACCATTCTTGGTGAGTATCTCGTGGAGCTGCGGCGGCGTTGCAATTTTGTGGAGTTGGATCATGGGTTTGGTTCCTGGGTTGATTCGGTGGTTTCAAACGGTGGTTCGATTGCGATAGAATTCCCAGCGTTTTCGCCGGAGGTCATGGTTGCGAAACGTGCTTTGACCTTGCCACCGCTGCAACTTAAATCAATCGCGAATCCACCGCTAAGCGGTACGCTGAACTCGACACTGTTACATGACTCGATGTCATCTGAATCGACTGCTTTGAGAAACTTTCGCAGTATGTCGACGCTTAGAAGAAACTTGACAACGCGATCCGGCTGGGGGTTAAAAACCTCGCTTGTGTTGGGAAAGGTGGATCCGTCGGTTTGGATGGCCATCCGAACTAGATCGTTTTGGGCGTACCAATTGTCACCGTCCTTCACGAGCTTCAAACCGTGTCGGCTATTTCGCTTTTTGTAAAAGTTGAAAATCCGCTCTAGATCTTCGCCGTAAAACAATGCCGAATCAAAGCTCCGCCATTCATCGGGAATCTCTAAGACTTCTCGGACGATGATTGATCCTTGAGTCGCTTCCACGAATGCGTTTTTGAAATCGACGCGGACAAAATCAATGGCGAGCCTAATGCTTTGGTGGTCGGTAAATCGCCAGAGGCGTAGCAACGGCTCGGGGTAATTGATTTCGAAAATAGTTTGCGAGGTTTGGTCTTCTGTGGTTGGTTCGATTGTTGTTTCTGTGGTCATTGGTTTAATTCCTGGGTTGGTGTGATGGTCCAATCTCTAACGAGATCGGCTACGAAGAAACGGGAACGGGTTCGGGCTTGGGTGGAGCGGGGACGGGGATGTGGTTGCGGAGTTGCTCCCAGGACACGCCGTGGTGCTCGTGGAGCATCTTGCGAAACGATGCATCGATGTACTTTTGGGGCTTGAGAACGGGGCCTTGTTTGGTGCCGTTGGCGATGGTGTACATGCAATTCTCGAGGCACTCGCGACCAAACACGCATCCAGCGAAAACGATCTGCCAAACCTCTTCCCGGGTGGCCTTGTGCCAAAACAAATGCTTGTGGACTTTGCCTTTTTTGAGGTTGGTTGCGAGTTCACAAACCTCCTTCAAAAAAACTTTATCATCAATCAATCGATCCATCCGATCCCGAGCCTTGGCCAACGGATCTGAACTGCCGTTGGGTGTCGGGCTGGGGCGGGTTGTCGCCTGGGTGCCAACCGGTTGCGGGTCGGTGGCTATCGATCGATCGATAGATCGATCGATGATGGGTAAGGTTTGGTTAGGTAAGGTTAGGTTAGGTAGCTGCCTCGGTGACTGGTTGCTAGTCGGTTCTTGGTCGGTTGGTAACCGGTTGACAACCGGTTGAGGATCGGGCGTTGTGTTTTGTTGGGGTTTCGTGGGTTCGGTAGCCGATCTCGCCAGAGATTGGATGGGTTCCGGCGATGCTTCCAAAGTCTTGGCGACTTCGGCTACCGGAACTGGGGACTGTGCGGACTCACTCCACTCGACGAGCCAACCGATCTCGGGACGTGCGGCCCACTCGAAGACTCGCCGGAATAATTCGGCCGAGACTCCAAATTTGCGAGCGCAATACTCGGGGCTGTAACCTCGACCTCGAGAGTCAACGAGCGTGCCTCGTTGCTCTTTGACGGGGTTCGATCCAGCAAGATTTACGAGCATGATCCATGCTCCATACATGGCGGCGGTATCGTCACCAAACTCATTGAGCATCGCCTCGTAACCGCTACCTAACGCGAGAGGCACGGACACCCATGTGAGTACCTTGTACTTTCGAGAGTCTGATGTCTCAAACGTCTCCCTCCATTTGTTGATTTTGTAAGGTGTGTCCATACGGGTGATTGATGATTGCCGATTGGCGATTTGAGATTGATGTGAAACGGTTCTTGGAGCTTAGTGCTTGGTTCTTGGCGGGGGTGGCGATGTTGGTGGGTTGACCATACGCTTGTTTAGTTGATCGATTGCCCATCGCAAATTGTTCAACTCGCCATCGGCCAACTGCGACTTCTGCAATTCGAGACGTCGCCAGGACAACGCGGTCTGTACGAGGTACTCGCAAATGTCATAAGACGTGACGCTTGGCTTTTTGGGTGGTGGTGTTGGTTGCTTGGTTGTCATGGTTAGTGCTTGGTTGAAATCAATCCGAAATCGCCAATCATCAATCGGCAATTGTTACACCCGGCCGCGGACTGTGATGACTTCCAATGTGCCGTTGTTGACGCTCTCGCGTAACGAACATGCCGGGCAACGAGTGCCCACAAATTTTTGTGTCTTGACTCCGCACTCGCTGCAACGCTCGCGGGGCTTGACGTTTTTCGTGGTCTGGGCGACCGGCGGCGGCGTGGGGATCTGATGCTTGTGGACAATGCACAATCGAGTCGAGCTGGGATTGGCTAATCGCTCGCGATCGACCGTTAACACGCGCTCGCCGAGCTGCTTGGTTAGGGTGATGAGCCCGTACTCGAGCAAGATGACGACGCCATTGTTGACCGGGGGCGATGACACGTCGAGCTTGGTCGCTAAATCTTTGTTCATCCCGATCCATGGACCATGTTCCAATAGATAGGCAAGTATCTGGCCGATGGTCTGCTTGGAGACGTTCCGGCCCTCGAACGTCATCATGTTGACGGCTCGGTCGATGAGCGTGTGACCGGTAGCGGATGGGTAGGTCCGTCGCTTGCTTCGTATCTTTTCCATGGGCTAGGTCTCGCGAATGTCGATGTTGTGTTGCTTCTTCATGTGTCGACGCTTTTGTAAGTACTCGCGGGTGCGGTGTCCCTTAACGTCCTCGACGATCTCCTCGCCCTTCTCGTCGTATACGAAATCGGCGACATAGGTGGTCTCGATGACGAGCGGGTATCGGACTTGCCGGCGTAGATTACTGATCCTGCCGGCCTTCTCGAGGAGTTTCAATTCGAGGTACCGTTTGGCCTCGCGTTTGGATGCGAACCGGATCCCGTCGTACTCGGTGGGCTGGGCG
>JAIYDQ010000251.1 GCA_027487375.1 Planctomycetaceae bacterium | reverse complement strand
TGGGCTCGATTTGCGTGAATCGCTGAAAGATCTTCTTCACGATTGCGTGGAGGTCGATGCGACAGGGAAGTATGTTTTCCCGGGCTTTATTGATCCTCACGTTCATATCTATCTGCCGTTCATGGGTACGTATGCGAAGGATACTTACGAAACGGCCAGTCGCGCGGCTCTCGTCGGCGGAACCACGACATTGATTGAAATGTGTTGTCCATCTCGACAGGAAGATCCATGGGAAGCGTTTCAACTCTGGAAGAGCAAGGCTGAAGGCCTCTCTGCTTGCGATTTTACATTCCACATGGGGATCTCGCGTTTTGATGATTCGACTGAATCCAAGTTACGTCAGATCGTCGAGGAAGGAATTACGAGCTGGAAAGTCTTTCTAGCATACAAAGGCTTTTTCGGTGTCAATGACAGCGAGCTCTACAAGACGCTCGAACTGGCCAGCAAGCTTGGTGTGATCGTTACAGCCCACTGCGAAAACGAATCGATGATTGCCGAGCTTCAGGGGCGACTTCTCGAAGAGGGAAAGACAGGTCCCGAGTGGCACGAACCGTCACGCCCGATTCAAGTCGAAGCGGAAGGAGTGCAACACCTGATGACATTCGCTGAGATGACCAAAGCCAAAGTTTACATCGTCCACACGAGCAATGATCTGGCGGTGGAAGCGGCCATGCGCGGCAAATCGCGCGGCGTCGATGTTTCGGTTGAAACAGTCATTCCTTACTTAGTGCTCGATGATACTTACGCTCAGCAGCCCAACTTTGAGGGAGCGAAGTATGTAATGTCCCCTCCAATTCGATCTAAAGAAGAGCAACCGAAACTTTGGCAGCATCTTCGTCAGCGAAACATTTCAACGGTTGCAACTGACCATGCACCTTTTGATTTTGCAGGCCAAAAGGAAATGGGACGCGACGACTTTACTAAGATTCCGAATGGGATTCCGACTGTCGAAGACCGCGTCAACTTACTATATACCTACGGCGTCTGTCGCGGACATATCGATCTCAACACGTTCGTTGATTCGGCGAGCACCCAAGCGGCAAAGCTATTTGGATTATTCCCTCGAAAAGGAACGATCGCGGTTGGTTCGGATGCAGATATCGTGATTTATGATCCCTCGTATCGCGGCACGATTTCAGTTAAGACACATTCGATGGCAACCGATTATAGTGCTTTCGAGGGATGGCCTATCGAAGGCAAACCAGTACATGTTTGGGTCCGCGGTAAGCAGCAAGTGAAAGATGGAAGGTTCGTCGGCGAGTTAGGCCATGGTCAATTCCTTCGTCGTCAAATCGATAGGTAGATAAATCTGCAAATTGCTTTCACGTAGCTGCATCTCTCCGAGACGCAGGAAACAAACATCTATGCTTACAGTAAGTTTTTTCGCGTCTCGGAGAGACGCGACTTCGTGACCTGCGAATGGGAAATGGTGGTGAAATGATGCTCGAAACTGATAAAGCAACCGTCGATGAATAGTTCCGAGCATGCTTCAAAAGAGACGACTTCCATCGCCAGTAATACATGGAGTTGGACTTGGATCGCAGCGGGCCCACTGCTAGGGCTTCTGAGTTGGTACTGCTTCGATCGCTTCAATCCGGACGCGCCCGCGGCAGCAAAGTCAACGCTCTTTGTTGGCGTTTGGATGGCGTGCTGGTGGATGACTGAAGCGGTCATATTAGAAGCTACAGCTTTCTTGCCGATTGTCCTATTACCGCTACTGGGCATTTCCAAAATTCAAGAAGCGACCGCCGCGTACGCTGACCCGAGCGTCTTTCTTTATCTGGGCGGATTTAGCATTGCGATTGCGTTTGAAAAAACTGGCTTGCATCGACGCGGTGCGATCTATGGATTGAGTCTGTTCGGAACCTCGCCATCTGCGATCGTGGCAGGTTTTATGATGTCGACTATGCTGCTCTCGTTTTGGATAAGCAACACCGCCACTGCGTTATTGATGCTTCCTTTGGTGCGAAGTGTATTGCTGATCGCAGGAGAAGGGGATGACTCACCGAATAGAGTGCAGACGAGAAATTTTGGGATCGCGCTTTTGCTCGGTGTCGCCTACTCGGCCAGCTTGGGTGGCATGGGGACCTTGGTCGGAACGCCTACCAACGTCTTTTTTCGCAGCTTTATGGAGAAGCAAGGTACGGTGATCGGCTTCTTGGAATGGATGTATGACGTTGTGCCATGCGTGCTATTGATCACTGCTATTTGTTGGTTTTGGCTATGCAAAGTACTCTTTGTTTCGAAGCCGATTCCCACCTTGAATTCGGATTGGATTAGAAATGAACGAGCTTCATTAACTAAGCTTTCAAGCGCTGAGTCGTGGGTGCTGGGCGTCTTCATCGTAACGGGATTGTCGTGGACCTTCCGCGACGTAATCTCAAACTCGTCCGCTATCCGCAATCTCTATCCGGGCGTTTCGAACATTCACGATTCAATGATTGCGATGACTGCGATGGTGTTTTTGTTAACGATCCCGATCCGAAAAAACGTCGGCGGACAGCCGATACTCAGTTGGCGCGATATGGACAAACTGCCTTGGGGAGTGATCTTGCTTCTCGGTGGAGGCCTAAGCTTAGCCGGTGCCGTTCAGACTTCTGGGTTGGGCGGGATCATTGGTGAAAGTGCTCGTCATCTCAAGGGAATCCCGATCGGTCTATCGCTTTTGCTGATTATCGCGATGGTTGTGTTTCTTTCCGAGTTGGCGAGCAACATTGCGACAGCCACAACTGTGATTCCGATACTAGCGGAAATCGCTCGGGGGCTGGATGTTGACGTAAGCGCATTGACCGTTCCGGCTGTTCTGGCAGCAAGTTGCGGGTTCATGCTTCCGGTAGCGACCCCGCCGAACGCTATCGTCTTCGGTGAAAAACGCATGACGAGCCGTGATATGATGCGAGCCGGAATCGGGCTCGATATCGTCTGTATTCTGGTAATCTGGCTCTTGTGGTTTCCGGCTTGAGGCCGGACAAACGTCTATCCGACCGAAAGGTTGACCATAAAGAAATGAAATCAGCCCCCAGATCCCCTTTCAGCCCTTGAAAGGAGGCACTAGGTTCGTGTATTCTACGGGGCTTCCACTGGCCTGAGGGCAAAATCCCCTGCCGTGCCATGGAATACCGTTAATACTCGATCGCCCGATCGATTTTGGATTCAGAATTGTACGTTAGGAGAATTTCGTGGGAGTAAAGAAAACTGGGCGTGGTCGCCGAAAAGTCGGTCGGAAGAAGCGACGGATGCGTGCGAGAATCCGCCATCGAAAGAAATAATCTCTAGCAAGGTTCCGTTTGCATCATGCTTCCAGACAGCCTGTCTATTATCGATTTGGCTGACATTGGTTGGGAAAGGATTGCGGCGGACGGTGTATCCCATTGCGTTAGAACTCCCCTCCGAACCACGTCTGGCAATTCGCTAGACGTTTCTGTTTTTGTTTGGACAGTGGAGAGCTGCAACCTAAGCCTTCCTCCGAACCAGACTTCGGAAAGTGGCTTTTCGTGGATACATCTGAAAGCTTCATCTGAATCTGTTACGGAAGCAGGCTACCGGGATCATTGGATGTTGCTAGGCCCGAAACGCACAACGTTTGTCGCGGCAATTCCCAGTGAGCTTATCTTGGACCGAATTATTGCCGAATATGGTCCTCCTCCACCGGTGATTACTCGAGATTGGAATCGGCAGGTGGGAACTCCATCCCAAAAGCGACTAACGGACCAACCGCTAAGCTGTATCGCGATTCGACCAGATGGAATGCTGTATCCAATACTTGATCGCTACGTCAACCATTCTCTGAACCTGAATTCAGAAGAGATTGAAACACAAACAATCTCTGATCCTGCTTTGATCGATAAGCTTAATCAATATGCCGACGTTCTTGCAACAAGCGAAGCCTTAATCAAAACCGACAGAACAGAGAACACGTTTGATCGATTCTCTGAAGTTAAGACTCAAACCCTTCGTGAGTTTTTAAATACTCCAAGCCTCGAAGGGAGTAATCTTTCGCGCGACACAGATTCGGCCAAAAACATTCTCCCCAGCGATAGCAGCGCTCGTGCAAAACCCGGCGAGAGTGACTTACCGTTATCACCACTACTCGCAAACGCAAGTTCTCTTCCCGCAAGCTCGCTCGCCTTAAAAGGCTTGCAACACAACGTTACACCGAAGAATTACAACGCTTTCTCAAAACGCAACGCTTGGACCGCTCGACGAATTGCACCATCGCTAATTGTGTTGTTGATTGCAGCAATCGGACTTGGATATATGCTGATCCCAGCAACTCCCAAGCCCGTCACGGATTCAGGTGCAGCTCAAGTTACTCCTCGCGGCACACTTGCCCCGGATGATTCCTCTCCATCGGTGGACTTGATAGCCAACGGCGATAGCACTCGTACGGCGAACGATGATCTCTCCGTTCCAAACGCATCAGATATGGACCTCAAGCTCACGGAAGGCACATCAACCAGCGAAGTATCGTCTGTTCCAACTTTGAATGCGGACCTTGCTTCGGAACTTTCTGCGAAGCTTACTCAGGGCATGAAGGACGATATCGATGGAGAAGGTGTGATTGACCCATCAAAAATCGAGTCCATCACAAGTCTCCTGTCACCGAAGGATTCAACCGCTGTACTTCCGATGGAAATCGAATCCAAGATGAACTCCGACCGTGATCTGAAGTCGCTAGACGCATCCTTTAGTGATTCGGGAGACAATGGCACGGCATCTATGGACGCATCGATGCCGAATGCGGGAGCTTCCGAACGAGAATCGCCTGCCCTGGATGTGCCCTTAGCGTCGGAAGAACAGGCAGGTGTTTCCAAAATCGTTTCAATCGCTTTAAAACGGCCTATCCAGAAAGAAGAGCTTCGCATCCCTTTTTCTGTTAATGCGAAGACTGCATCCGTGCAAGCTCAATGGGAATTGCCGGAGGAAATCCTCATCACTCCAGAAGCTCCCGTGATGATTACAGGCAAGCAGGAACAATCCTGGACAATCGCACTTAAAGACGAGAGCAGCAAACTTATCGTAACAGTCAAATCAAAACCTAATCGTAAATGGCTGATTGGAACAGTCATAAAGTTGGTTGGTGAGAATGGCGTGGAATTCCCAATCGCGCCAGGTGACGCAACACTCATGCAGCAGCAACTGATGGCTCGATCGAAGGAGATTACCAAACAAACGCAATTTCTAGAGTTGGTAAAAAGCGCAAAAGGTGGTCGCGCTTTTGCGAGTTATTACATGCCTCTTGCAGAGGCAAGCTTGAAGCAAACCGAATTAGCTATCCAGCAGTGGAGCGAAATAGACGAACTAGTCAATCAGTTCTATCAATCGCATAAACTGAATCTGACCTTTCATGCGAACGCAACCTTGCCTCCGCAGTAGCTCTTTGGCAAACCACGAAGGACCTCTTTTGTGCATTGCAGCGTTAATTGAAAGCGGAGCTTAACAATAGCAATTTTAATCGAAAGCATTACGGGAATTAGCAAGTCTCGGAGAGACTTGCCTACGTGAAACTTTAGGTTTGTGATTAGTCTTTCAAACCACGACGGACCAGAAGGGCATCTACTGTTGGTTCTGCCCCGCTGAAATCTTTATACTGAAGCATCATTTCTCGCGTTCCACCTTTGGAGAGGATTGTTTTGCGATAACGATCACCGTTCTCACGCGTCAAACCTCCTTTGTCACGCATTTTCGCAAACGCGTCGGCTGCGAGCACTTCGCTCCAAAGATACGCATAGTAGCCAGCCGAATACCCGCCGGACCATACGTGTGCGAAGTAAGCTGTCTTGTAGCGCGGTGGCACTGGAGCATAGTCAACGCCCATATCATGAAGCGCCGAGGCTTCAAATTGCTCTACATCACTTGGAATCTCGTCCGGACGTAGCGAGTGCCACTGCAAATCCAACAAGGCAGCCGAAAGATACTCAAGCGTATCAAAGCCCTTGTTGAACTTATTTGCCGCAATACTCTTCTCAAGCAAGGCTTGCGGGATCTGCTCACCTGTCTTGTAGTGCTTTGCGTAATTCTTCAGAACAATCGGATCGATTGCCCAGTCCTCATGGAACGTCGATGGAAACTCGACAAAGTCACGCGGAGTGTTTGTCCCCGAAAGAGTCGGATACTCGACATCCGAAAACAATCCGTGAACGCCGTGTCCAAGCTCGTGAAACATGGTCATTACATGGTCGAGCGTCAGGAGCGTCGGTTCGCCCTCTGCAGGTCGCGGAATGTTCATCACGTTCAAAATCACTGGCTTTTGATGCAGCAACCGCGATTGCGAAAGGTACGCGTCCATCCATGCACCGCCACGCTTGGAGTCACGTTGATAGTAGTCTGCATAGAACAGACCAAGTACTTTTCCATCGCCATCCAAAACGTCGAAGACTCGCACCGTTGGGTGGTATACAGGAAGATCCGTTCGTTCCTTAAAGGTAACTCCATAAAGCTGATTCATCGTAAAGAAAACGCCGTTCTTCAAGACGCTATCGATCTCAAAATAAGGCTTCACCAAGTTCTCATCGATGTCGTACTTTTCTTCTCGAACACGTTCTGCGTAGTACTCCCAATCCCAAGGCATCACGGTATCGTTGACGCCATCCTTCTTCATGGCAGCCTCGATATCTTTTGCTTCAATCATCGCTTTCTCGACGACTTGCGGCGCCAAATCCTGCAGCATTTTGAGAGCGGCTTCAGGTTTTGCGGCCATTTGGTTTTCAAGCGTGAAGGCCGCGTGGCTTTCGTAACCAAGCAATCTTGCACGTTCTGCTCGCAATTGAGCAAGCTTCAAAACTAAAGGACGATTATCAATCCCTGCAGTGCCGTTTACCGACTGCCCAAGTCCGCGATAGGCAGATGCTTCCCAAACGCGTTGCCGGAGAGCACGGTTCTTAAGTGATGTCAGCACAGGTTGACGAGTGGTATTCGTGATTGGAAGAAGGAACTTTCCTGTCGCACCTTTCGCAGTCGCCGCTTCTACCGCAGCTTTGATTTCGGCTTCGGATAATCCAGCCAGTTCATCGCGCGAATCAACCAGGACGGCTCGTTCCTTGGTTATCGCCAATAGGTTGTTTTGGAACTGCGTTGTAAGCGAAGAAAGCTCCTCATTAATTGCACGAATTTTCTTCTGGTCCGCTTCTGACAACCTTGCACCAGCTCGTAAAAACGACTCGTAGTGTTCTTTGAGCAGGCGGGATTGCTCCTCGTTCAGACCCAATGAATCCTTCCTTTTCCACAAGGTCTCAACACGTTGAAAGAGTTTTGGATTCAGCAAAATATTGTCTGAATGCGTTGCGAGCATCGGAGCGATTTTCTCTTCGATTTCTTGAATTTGATCATCGGAGTTCGCTGAAGCCAGATTAAAGAAGATCGCGCCGGTTCTCTCTAAAATCTCGCCCGACTTTTCCATTGCAACCAACGTGTTCTCAAATGTCGGCTCGGAAGCCTGGTTTGCAATCGCTTCGGATTCTTCTATTTGTTGCTTCATACCGGCTTCAAAAGCAGGCATAAAGTGCTCGTGTCGGATTTTCGAAAAATCAGGAGCCCCCAATGGAAGCGGACTTGAGACCAGTAGTGGATTATCGTTAGCCATAAAACAAAAAGTAGAAGCGAGTAACAGGTGAAAAAGCATAGGTAGCTGTCCCCAATCGAAAAGGAACGAATTTGAAGCTGTTGCAATCTCTCGAGATTTCAACTTCTGAATTGTAACGAATTGTCACGTTCCGAGTTGCCCTGTCGCTTACAATGCATTGCAACAAAATAAGCATA
>JAIYDQ010000481.1 GCA_027487375.1 Planctomycetaceae bacterium | reverse complement strand
TTTCGGTCGCACCACCAACGTTGACTTTGGCAACACCACCAGCAAGCTTCGCGAGTCGTTCTTCCAACTTCTCACGATCGTAATCGCTGGTTGTGTTTTCGATTTCGCGGCGAATTTGGTCGATTCGAGCCTTGATTTCCGAGCTCTTTCCAGCACCTTCGATGATCGTGGTGTTGTCTTTGTCGATAATGACCTTCTTCGCACGACCAAGATCAGCAAGCGTGAGCGTATCAAGCTTACGTCCAAGTGCTTCGAAGACTGGAGTTGCATTGGTGAGAATTCCAATGTCTTCCATCATTGCCTTGCGTCGATCGCCGTACCCAGGAGCCTTGATAGCCGCAATTTGGAGCGTACCACGTAGTCGGTTGATTACGAGGGTTGCAAGGGCTTCACCTTCGACATCTTCAGCGATGATCAAAAGTGGCTTGCCTTGTTGCACGACTTGCTCGAGAACAGGAACCAAATCCTTAATGTTGGTGATCTTCTTTTCGAAGACCAAGATGTAAGCATCTTCGAGGATTGCTTCCATCGTTGCCGAGCTAGTGACGAAGTAAGGCGAAAGATATCCGCGGTCGAACTGCATGCCTTCTACGAACTCAAGTTCGTCTTGCAAGCTCTTGCCTTCGTCGACAGTTACAACTCCGTCCTTACCAACTTTTTCCATCGCATCTGCGAGGAGGTTTCCAATCGCTCGATCATTGTTTGCAGCGATCGAAGCAACGTTTGCCATTTCGCTCTTATCTTTGATCTTGATCGACATCTTGTGAAGTTTTTCAGTGATGTCGGCAACTGCCTTTTCGATACCGATCTTCATCTGAATCGGGTTAACGCCAGCGACAACTGCTTTCAGGCCCTCGTTGAAAATCGCTTCTGCCATTACAGTTGCGGTAGTTGTACCGTCGCCCGCAACGTCGCTCGTCTTGCTCGCAACTTCGCGAACCATCCGAGCACCGATGTTTTCGTAAACGTCTTCAAGTTCAATTTCCTTAGCGACAGTGACACCGTCTTTCGTGACGGTTGGGCTGCCGAAGCTCTTCTGGAGAATGACGTTTCGTCCGCGAGGTCCTAGGGTCACCTTGACGGCGCGTGCTAGTTGGCTGACACCACGGCGAATGGCTTCGCGAGCTTCTTGATCAAAGGCAATAATTTTTGGCATGGATTAACGGGCTCCAATGAGAATGTTTCAGTTTATATAAATGTGGGTAAATGAGCTCGAATTAGCCGAGAACCGCGAGCACTTCGCTCTCGTTCATCAACAGGTATTCTTCGCCATCGACGTCGATCTGCTCACCTGCGTAGCTTGTGAAGAGGACTTTGTCCCCGGCTTTTACTTGAAGCGGTGCACGGGTGCCATTATCCAGTACGCGACCATCTCCGGTGGCAATAATGACACCACGAGTTGGCTTGTCCTTGGCTGAATCTGGAAGAAGAATCCCGCCGGCAGTGCGTTCCTCGGAAGCCTCCCGCTGAACAACCAAACGATCACCCAAAGGAACTAGCTTTACCTTTGACTTGTCTTTTACTGCCGCAGCCATCAACGAACCCTCCAGTACATGAACCCAAAAAAGTGAACGATTTCCGCGCCGAGGGTTCTCCACAAACCTGGAAATCCTCTGGGCGAGTCGATATTCGAAAGTCGGCGAGCGGCAGCGTCAAAACGACACCACAACTCGGCGTTGGTTCCAGATACGCAAAACGCGTGCCGGGTTTACGGGACCAGCTACCCAAGGCCTTTCTGAATTCCCTCGAGAAAACATTCCCATAGGCGTGACCAGCAGATGAAACCGTAGCGTTTCCCTTAAATTTAGGGCTATTCCCTTGCCCAAGGAGTGCGATCTGAGCCTGGAGCGGAGTCCTCGGGATTCGCTTTTCGACATGAGAACACGAAGTAGCATGGGCGAGTCTGTCAAATTGGCAATTCGCGAGTTACCATTGGAGGCAGGATTGATTTCCGCCATACCTAGTTGGGATCCTGAACCGACTGCATGGGGCAAAGCGCAGGCGGTCGAAGCCAAACCGTACTTTTCTTATCCATTTCGCTATCCACTCCGCGTCACCTTTGCAGTTTTGATTATGCCGATTCGAGTAACATGCCAATGTGGTGCGAGCCTTTCCGTTCCGGATACTATGGCAGGGAAAAACGGAAAGTGCCCAAAGTGCGGTTCGGTAATCAAAATCCCTCAACCTTCGCCAGCGTCCCCCGTCGCAAACGCTAGTTCCACTAACCAATCGACCAGCCAGTCAGCCCCACAAAAGAAAAACGTCGTCAAGGTACCGACAAAATCAGCCCCTCCGGCAAAGCCACCCCAAAGCACCTCGGGATCGGCTTCGAAAGGCAAGACACCGGAGAAAGCAATCGCCAGTGGAGCATTAGACCAACTCTTTTCGGAGGCGGGCCTGGACAAGCAGCCGGCCCAAACATGCCCGGGATGCAAGGTGGAGATAACTCCCGGCGCGGCGATTTGCGTCGCATGCGGACTGAACCTAACAACCGGCGAGATGCTCAAAGGGTATAAGATCGTAGGCGAAGAGGAAGATCAAGCTCCCAAGTTCAACAACTATCAGCTCAATCGAGCAGCCAAATCGATCAAGAAAGAGGAGGCGGAAGAGCTCGAACTAAGGTTTGTTGGGGCGCCTTGGTGGGTTTCTCTTGCGATCGTGTTTGGGATCATCACGATCATTATTTTCGGTGTGATTTATGTCGACGGAATGGGTTCGGGAGAAGAAGGGGTCTCCTTCAAGGCTTCCCCGAAATCGTTTGAAGGGCGGGTACAGCGAGTATCGCCCAGCACACTTCTTGTCGTCGTATGTTTCTTGGTCAGCAGTATGGTCGTAACGATGGCAACCATCGCAATCCAGGTACAAGCGTTCAAAAGGAGCTGGAAAACTGGGCTGCTGACCCTAATTCCAGGGTACGTCCAATACTACAGCATCGTGGCAAGAAAACGACTTCGGTCAACCACCAAAATCCTCTGGATCTGGACAGTCATTTTTGTCATTTTTTCGGTTCTTTTGTTTAGTATGCGCGCCTACCGAGTTTTCACCGGGTAGCCATTTCGAGATCGAGTCCGGTTTGCTCACCTGTCATCCATGATCGATTTGAACTAGCAATTACGCGGTAGACGTACCGCTTCGGTTTCAGGAAGAACGTTAAAGAGTTTATTCGGGGACTTGAGCACCCCGCCTGTGGCGTCTAACCTAGTATAAGCGTGTGTGTGCCCCTTTCCGATATTTCTTTGTTGACTAGTCGCAGTTGAATTCATGAGTAACAAACGCCGAATTATTGTCTCGGACGAAGGTGCTATTTGTGTTGTGAGGTTCGTCGATAAAAAAATCGTCGACTCGGCCAGCATAGAACAGCTTGGTGAAGAACTAAACTCGCTAGTTCTAGTCGATAAAAAATCTGTTCTCCTTCTGAACTTTGAAGGAGTCGAATTCATGTCCAGCGCTGCACTCAACAAGATGATTTCGCTGAACAGCAAGCTTAAGGCAGTGCAGGGACGACTGAAGCTCTGCAATCTACGGGCTGAAATCAAGGAAGTCTTCACGATCACGCGACTCGACCGTGTGTTTGATATTCGGAAGACTGAGCCAGAAGCGATTGCGGCATTCAAACTGTAATCGGTACGCACCTCTCCTAGGAGCCTCGCGATGAATTCGAAGGTTGGAGAAGCACATCACGAGAGTTGTTATCTTCTTACGGAAGCCCCGTGCAAAGAGGCGTCAATGTTCGTCCCCCCTCAAGACGCAATGTCATGGTGCCTCCAACGAGCAATCCCTAGCGATCTCGATGTAGGCCATGAACATATTGAGTTACTGATGACAGAACTTGAAAGAGCTTCGTGGGATGGACGTGACCTCTTTCACGTACGCATGGCAGTAGAAGAAGCCGTAGTGAATGCGATTGAACACGGCAACAAGCGTAACAGCGCCAAGGTCGTTCAACTCGACTTCCGAGTTTCGCCAGAACTTTGCTACATCGACATTATTGACCAAGGTGAGGGGTTCGATCCTTCCTCTCTTCGCGACTGTACCGATGAAGAATTTGTCGACAAGCCGCGAGGGCGAGGCGTAATGCTTATCAAAGAATTGATGAGCGAAGCCGTCTACAACGAGAAGGGAAACCGGCTCACGATGATTCGCAAACGAAATGACCCAGCCTTTGAAATTCGCGAAGAGGAGTGAGTTCTTTCACAATGCGGATTATCAAGTTGGCTCTCGCGAATTCGGCGAGTTCGCTATATTCTTATCGATAATCGTACAGCAATTACGGCCCGTAGCTCAACGGTTAGAGCAGGAAACTCATAATTTCTTGGTTCTCGGTTCGAATCCGGGCGGGCCGATTGTTTGATTACCTATCTTTGTGATGCTAGACTTAGGGCATGAGCGCCGCACAACAATCACAGCCTATTTCGGTCGAAGACTACCTGCGTGGCGAGGCTGGTGCAAAGCAGAAGCACGAATACATTGATGGCTCCATTTACTTGATGGCAGGTGCTTCGAACAATCACAATCTTATCGCGACCAATGTTACGGCCGAATTGCATGGTCAATTGAGGGGCAAGCATTGCAGGGTATTCAATTCGGACGCAAAGATTCGAATCCGCAATTCTAAAGGGACCAGATTTTACTATCCGGACCTCTCCGTTGTTTGCCAGCCTAATCCCGCAAACGATTCGTTTCACGACTCGCCTGTCGTTATTGTTGAAGTAGTCTCTGCCTCAACCCGGCGAACGGACGAGTACGAAAAACGAGAGTCGTATCTCACGATCGAATCTTTGAAAGTTTACATTCTCGTTGAACAAAAAGCTCCTGCAGCCCTGGTCTATCGTCGATGCGAAAACCGGTTTGCCCCCGAAACATATCTCGGACTCGATTCAGTCATTCCGCTGCCGGAAATCGAATGCAACGTCGCGCTTGCAGACATATATGCAAACGCTGTATTCCCTTCGGCGGAACAAGTTCGCGAACAGCAAGAACACTTTCAGCTGACGGGTGAATTACCAGTCGAGTTCGTGTTCTAAGAGACTCTTCCAAGCAAATCAGCCTTTCGCGATCGAAGCGATCTGCAACCCATGCAGCTATTTTGCAGCCTTCTTTTTGGCTGTTTTCTTTTTAGTAGCAGTAAGCGATTTACCTGCAGCCTTTTGCTTTTCGTACAGACTGACTAGTTTTTCACGGTCTGTTGATCGCTTCTTTCTCGCGAGAACAGCAAGTTCCAAAGCGCCTTTCTTTCCGTGTTTACTTATCGAAAAAGCAATCTTTCGGCGGCGTTTATCTTCGTCCACCCAAGACGCGCAGTAGGCGAAATACTCGTTGTTGGACCAAATGGTGTCCACACTTTTGGCAAGGTGAACCCCGACGTACCCCGTGGAGTTTCTATCGGTTAAGATATCTCGTGTCGTATGTTGGTTCGATGGTCCGTATTGTGCGATGAGCTCAGCATACCGAGCCTCGGCCGCAACAAGTGCCTTACGCTTCCCGCCATAAGCCTTATCCGCAAAGAATTCGTTGATTCGTTTCCCCTTGCGGCATATACGAACAAGAAATCCTACTCGAGCTCCGGTGTCTGGTTCAAAGCGGGTAATACCTTTGGATACACTGTAAAATGGCATGGAAGTCGCTCAAAGATCGTATTTTGAATAAAAGATGGTCAAAACTCACACATCGGAGAGAAAACAAACCGATGCACCGAAGTCAAATCTATCAACTCTGTTCCGTTTTTCAAGTCCATCCCCGCGAGACTCAAGCAATCGAAAGCCATAACAGTTTTTAAGTGAGCGACTCGAAGCCCAAAAACCATAGCATCACATTTGTCATTCCGTCCATGACTGGCGGCGGTGCCGAGCGGCAAATGAGCTACTTAGTGAATCACGCGGTTTCCTCGGGCTACTCATGCACGTTACTGACGCTATCTGATACGCACGGTGACCGATATGCAATCGACCCAAGAGTAGTTCGCATCGGACTGAACGCAATCGCTCAAAGCGATGGATTATGGGACTCGATTGTATCGAATCGGCGACGGGTGAAGTTGTTACGAAAGGAAATCACCGAAAGTGGTGCTACGGCGGTAGTCAGTTTCTGTGATCGAATGAACATTATGACTTTGGCGGCGCTTCATTGCTCTAAACTCAAAGATGTTCGCATCGCGATTTGCGAACGCAGCGACCCACGACAACAAAAACTGGGGTGGGCCTGGGAACTGCTGAGACGTCTCTATTATCGGCAATGCAGCACATGCGTGGCGCAGACAAATGCGATCGCAAAATACCTCCAGCCAATCGTTGGGCAAGACAAGCCGATGTTCGTGATTCCGACAGCCATCCAGAAGGAAGAAAGTCCTCAATCTCTCTTACAAGACGCAGAACAAGCTCACGTGAACGTTGTAACGAATGATGATAGAAGCAGTCGGTTGAAAAGATTGCTTTACGTGGGACGCTTGTCGCAGGAAAAGGGGATTGATCGATTGTTGAGCGCTTGGTCGAAAATCTATAAAAACCATCCCCAATGGCGATTAGTGATTGCGGGAGAAGGCCCCGCGAAAGAGCGATGGCAACAAACCGTGTCCGAAAATTTCCAAATGGCAAATGTGGAATCATCGATTGACTGGCTGGGGTGGGTTTCAGATGTGCCGTCACTGATGGCTTCGTGCAATGCATTTGTATTGCCAAGTCGATACGAGGGGTTCCCCAACGCGTTGGTGGAGGCAATGGACAGCGGTCTTCCATGCGTCGCGACGGATTGCTCGCCATCCATTGTTGAAATCATTCCCAATGAGGAGACCGGATTACGAGTAACGAATGATTTCGAAGGGCTCTTCTCCGGGCTTTCGCGACTTTTAACAGAGGATGCTCTTCGCACCCAATTTCGCGAAAAAGCGAAGTTAAGCGTTGCCAAGTTCTCCTGGTCCGCAGTAAGTAGATCTTGGGACGACGTTCTCGCTTCGTTGACTGTATCGCTTGGTCGATCGTGAAAGTATTATTCCGGACGTGATTCTCCTGCCAGCTTATGGACGAATAACTAAGTCGCAGGACATAATCATTCCGGTCGCAGTTTAGTCCTGAGATTGAAGCGGCATTGCGATGTCGAAACAGAGAACCAGCAGTTCAAACACTTGTTAACAATATCGATAAGTCGATGCTATGTCGCACTTTTTAGAAAGCACCTGTGAAAACAATAGATACCAATACAGAGAAGAGTAACTCTCGAACCCGTTCACTTGCTGCATTCAAGCGAGCCTGTGAGATGATCCCAGGTGGCGTGAACTCGCCGGCCCGTGCCTTTGGAGCCGTCGGCGGACATCCCGTGTTTATGGCGAGCGGCCGTGGACAGTACTTGCACGATTTAGACGGGAACAGGTATTTGGATTACATCGGTTCTTGGGGCCCGATGATTTTGGGGCACGCTTATCCACCTGTGATCGAGGCAATTACCAAGGCGGCTGAACGCGGCACGTCATTTGGAGCCCCCACGGAAAATGAAACTCATTTAGCTGAGCTTATCTCGCGGGCAGTACCCAGTATCGAAAAGGTTCGATTGGTTAGCAGCGGAACCGAAGCGACGATGAGTGCGATTCGATTAGCACGAGGTGCGACTGGGCGCGAGCGGATTATCAAGTTCTCCGGTTGTTATCACGGACACGTCGACTCGCTTCTAGTTTCAGCAGGTTCCGCAGCCGCGACCTTGGGAGCACCAGACTCACCCGGCGTTACCAAAGGAACTTCGCAAGACACGATTGTGCTGGACTACAACAACGTTCATGGACTGGAAATGGCGTTTGATGCAATGGGTTCGACCATCGCCGGGGTGATTTTGGAACCGATCGTTGGCAACATGGGAACAGTCATTCCCACACAACCATTTTTAAAAGCACTTCGCGAACTGTGCACAAAGCATGGTGCGATTTTGATCTTTGATGAAGTGATGACCGGCTTTCGCGTCGCGTACGGTGGCGCTCAAAGCATTCTCGGGATTACTCCTGATGTAACCACGCTTGGGAAGATTGTAGGAGGAGGTCTTCCTCTCGCTGCATATGGTGGTCGAGCCGACTTGATGGACAACATCCTACCAGTCGGAAAGGTTTATCAGGCAGGAACGCTCAGTGGAAATCCGCTAGCAACTGCGGCAGGTGCAAAGACACTTGAAATCCTTCGTGACGAATCCCCGTACGCTTACTTAGAGACTCAAGCCAAACGACTTGGCGAAGGTTTAGCCGAGGCCGCAACGGAAGCAGGCTACCCCAATCAATTGCAACGCATGGGAAGCATGATGACTCTCTTCTTCAACGACGCACCGATCGTTGACTGGCCAAGTGCAAACCGAAGCGATCGTAAAAGATTCGCCGAGTACTTCTGGGGGCTGATCAACGAAGGCGTTTACATGCCTTGCAGTCAGTTCGAGGCGCTCTTCTTTTCCCGTGAGCACACGGCAGAAGACATCGAGTATACGATAGACGCTGCAAAACGAGTTCTCAAAACAATGGCTAGCAGAGAATAGCCTCTGTTTCCATGAAACCAGGCTTTGTTTAGGCACGAGCAACGCTCCGCAATTGCTATGGCTTTGGATGCTAAAAAATTCCTTCCTTCTAGTTTACCGCCTAGCGGACAGGTTCGAATAGCGCTGATAGGTGACGTTGTCGGCAAGCCTGGGATGAACATTGTTTGCAACGCAATACGATGGATGAAGCAGCATCTAAAAGCCAATTTAGTAATCATCAATGCAGAGAATGCAGCCGATGGAACGGGGCTGAGACAAAAGGAATACAAAAGGCTAATTGATGCCGGAGCAGGCGCGATCACTTTAGGCGACCACATTTATCGCAAACGCGAAATCATTGAAACGCTCAATCGCGAATCGAACATCGTGAAGCCAGCGAATTTTCCTGACTCGGCCGCAGGTAAAACACACTGCATCGTGCATACAGACCTGGGGCATCCTGTCGCTGTGATTAGTGTCTTAGGTCGAGTCTTTATGAGACCCGTTGATTGCCCATTCCATGCTTCATTGCGCGAAGTGGAAAAGATTCCTGACGCCATAAAGCTTCGAGTCGTTGACTTTCATGCAGAAGCCACAAGTGACAAACAGACGCTAGGTCGACTTCTAGACGGACGTGTTACTGCCGTTCTTGGGACGCATACCCATGTAACAACTGCCGACGAACAAATTTTTCCTGGCGGTACCGCTTTTCAGTGTGACGTCGGAATGACGGGACCTTACGAAAGCATTTTGGGGCGAGAGGTTCTTCCCGTTACGCAAGCGACCATGACCTTTGAACCGATCACTTTTGATGTCGCTCAAAAAGACGTTCGGCTTGCAGCGACTTGGTTTGATGCCGATCCCACGACTGGCAAATGCTCTCAAATTGGTAGGATTCAATGGCCGCTTGAGCTTATACAGCAATGGAATTCGGAAGAAGCCGACTTCCGCAATCGACTGCCGCTCTAGAGAGACGATGTGACATTCCGAATTAACGACAAAGTCGGCAAGATTCGGAAACTCCTCCTAAACTACCAAATGACCTCCGGCCGATACTATCCCAAGGCGCATCGTGGTGTATTTGCATGCCTCGATGTGATGATCAGCAAAAATGGATCCTTGGGTAATTTACGGAGTTTGCGATATGGCAACGACATTCCCTTCTCAGCGCTATCAAGCCAGTTGGGGAACTGTAGGGCACTTCGCGGTGTTACTAATCGTTCTCAGCCTTTCGTTTCTATTCAATTCGACTTCGTTTGCTCAGGGAGAGGGCGCCGAGAGCGATTCGGCCGTTACGGAATCCAGCAACGGCGATTCCATTGAAGGGGAGGATGCTCCTTCGCGCTCTTTCAGCGGGATCGCGTCCGGAATCGGAAATCGAGTCCGTGGAATCTTTGGATCGAAAGAATCAGCCACCGAAGAGCCCGCGAAGAAGTCGAGCGGTATTTCTGTTCGACGCGACGTGGGGCAGTTCAAGCCTGGTGCAATCCGCAATGGACTTGCTAAGCAAATTCGCGCTACCACTGAGTCTGAGGCTGAGCCTGAATCTGAGGCTGAGCTAGAGGTCCCGCTCGAAGAGCCTGCCAAGACTGGCAGCACTACTTCCAAGGTGTCTCCCAAGGCGCCCAATCGCGTTGCACAGAAGCCGTACCTGGAGCCGTTCACCAAGCCAATGCCTCCGAACGTTGCCCAACCTAGTGCGACTTCGCTCAGCTCAACCAGCAAAGCTTCGAATCAACCGCCGCTGGATCCTCCAAGTCTGGTTGGTACCGGTTTTCGACCTGCACGAGAGCCTGTACCCACATCCAAATCAAACGCGAACGCTCCGGCTACTGTAAATCGATTCAAGCCTAATCCGACCAGCGTTACGTCTCTTCCGAAAACCTCGACACAGATTCCTAGCGGCGGCCAAAACCTTGCGCCACGGGCTTTACCCGAAGTGGTGAGTTCTGCGCAAGCCGGTAGTCAGTCAACGTCTCCTGCAACACGAACGTTTGATCGATCGCAAGTATCGGTTGACCGTCAGAGTCAACCGCCAGCTAGCAGCTTTGCGGTCGACCCGCTCAATAGTCGTATCAAAGATTCATCGGCTACTTCGAGAAAATCGGCAAGCGGTGGCTTGGCCGTTGATCCTCGAGAAGACACCCGTACTGCGCAAACGCCGACTCAACAATCGAGTAATCGCAACTTCTCATCTAGCGCAAGCCCAGGTTTGGACTTAGCGGCCGAGCCAACTTCCGAAGAAGGCATGCGTCCTGTCGCAAAAAAATCAGTCCCCAGTTCTACGCGTCGCGAGTCCAATTCGTCTACAAGTTCGACTCAGCTTTCGAAAACCGCAGCGAACGAAACGTCTGCACAACAAACGAATCCGGCCAAGACTACAACGCCTAATGGTGTTGGCTATGACGTTCCGAGCAATGGTTATCCTTTGACTGCTCAACAATTTCAACCCAAGCAATACTCGGGGCCTCAGACTCAAACAAAGGACTCTGCATCGACCGGTTCTGCACCGAACCCTTACATAAGTTCGACGGCAAATAGATCGATCCCGACCAATCAAGTCGCTGCTCCAACAGCAAGCGATACCTCCGTCGGATTAACAGGAACACCTTCCGGAGACAGTCTTTCCACAGCGATGGGAAGTCCTCGCATCGACATGACTATTCCCAAGGTTCGGCTGATGGTGGTTGGACCAACTGCATTACAAGTCGCCAAAGCGGTGCCTTACGAAGTAGTTATTAAAAATGAGGGATCGGAACAGTTGAGCGGCGTAATCGTCAGCATGACTGTACCTGCTGGTGTGACACCATCCTCGTTTGTGTCGACCGCTGGCGAGTTCGAAACGGAGAAGGATGACAAAGGGATGGAGACCGTACTTTGGCACGTCACCGATCTTGGTCCGTCGCAATCGCGAATCTTTCGATTGAATCTTGAAGCATCAAAGCCTGAACATTTTGCAATGGACGTGGAATGGACTGTGCTTCCACAATCGGGACAAGTTCAGGTCAGCGTCGAAGAACCTCAATTAACGCTTGCCTTGGAAGGACCTTCCGAAGTCCTTTGGGGCAAACCGGAACTCTATCGCTTAAAGGTACGCAACCCAGGCAACGCAGCGGTGAAGAACGTTCAAGTCAAACTAGTTGCAGAAGCGTTCGGCAGCAATGAATCATCGATCGGCGATATTCAACCCGGTGGCGAACGAATCGTAGAAGTCGAGCTTACATTCCAGCAGATGGGCAGCATTGCCATCTCGGGTCAAGCAACTTCAAAGATTCAATCCCTTGAAGCAAAGTCCAAGATCGACGTTTCTGTTAACCAGATCAAGCTTGAATCGGAATGGAAAGCACCTGCGAGACAGTATCTTGGGAGTGTCGATGAGTACCAAGTTACGCTACATAATCGTTCTACGATGGCTGGAGAGAATGTAGTTTGCTCGGCGGTCATACCAGATGGACTGACGGTTGATCATTTGCCCGAAGGAGCAAACGTGGTTGGCAAGGAAATTCGATGGACGGTTGCCTCGATCAAGGCTCTCGAGTCATTGAATTTCGCGTTCTCGCTAAAAGCAAACGAAGCCTCCGACGCGAAGCTCCGGTTCGAAGCGAAGTCCGCTGGCAACGGCGCGACAGTTGCCGAAGCCGTCGCGGTCCTTGATCCGATTGTCGATTTGAAATTAACGGTAATCGACCCAATTGCTCCGGCTCCCGTCGGGCAAGATGTCCAATATGACATGGTGATTCTCAATCGAGGTACTCGTCCAGCCCGAGCGGTCAGAGTAGTTGCCCAGTTCTCTAACGGAATCGAACCGATTCGAGCTGAAGGAGTTATGGGCAAGCTAGTCCCAGGGCAAGTGATATTCGATTCAATCGATAACATTGGGCCTGGGCAACAAATCACTCTGAGAGTTGTTGCTCAAGCTGCCGAAGCAGGTGTTCACCGCTTCCGAGCTGAACTTCAATGCGAAGATGGTGAGACACAATTGATCGAGGAAGAATCGACCCGCTATCTCGCAACGAGTAGAAACGATTCGGCCAAACCAATCATCCGTCGTTAAAGTAGAGCTCACTTACATTCTTTAGGTATAGTTTCGTCCATATGGCAAATAGAAGGGTACTCGCAGCAGGTGCCGCGAGACATCTGAAGAATTCAACTTTTGCCATCGTCATCGCCAGCATCTGAATTCTCACAAATTCAGACGCTCAAAAATCTAATCTGGACAAAGCATCAGATTCTCGCGAGTTCCCTATGGAGGCATTCGCATGGTTGCATTCCGCGCAATCCATACAACCAGTGCACGAATATTGCTTTATCTATCTGAATCGAGATTCGATGCACTAGTCCAACGTCGTAAGCAGCGTTGATTGATTTGGTTTACGGCGACAAAGAAGACGATTCCCAAAAGTGTGCTGACAAGTATTGCGGCGATCAATCCGGAGGTGTAATTGCGTCCTTGCCAGCGAGTCATGATCGTCCCTAGCCCATCGTACTGTCCGCTGTTGCCAACAAAGAACTCGCCGATGATCGCACCTATCACAGCAAGGCCACAGCTAATTCGCATCCCAAGCACAAGGTGACTGATGGCAGCTGGGATTCGAAGCTTCATCAGTGTTTGGAAAGAGTTGGCTCCATTGAGTCGGAAAAGGTCTCGGAGGTTGGGGTTAATCGACAGCAGGCCGGAGGTGGTATTCGAAACGATCGGAAAAATGCTAATGATGATCGTGACCAGGACAACCGTTCGAAAGTTATAGCCCGACCAAAGGATCAGTAACGGGGCGATGGCTACGATCGGTACAGTTTGAAGGAAGATCAAATACGGATAGACTGCCCCACGAAGAACGCTCGACAAGCTGAACGCAATTGCTATTACCCCACCTAGAACCACGCTTGCCGCCAACCCAACCACGGCAGCCAAACCGGTCGTGCGAAAGCCCGTGGCCAGGATTTCTCGCTCCTCCCAGAGCGATTTTGCGACCTGTAACGGGCTCGGCAGAATAATCGGATTGATCCCGTATATCTTCACAGCCGTGTGCCAACCCAAAACGAGAACCGCAAATAAGGCCAACGGAGCCAGGGCTGAAGATATCCACGAGCTTTTCATCGTAAGCGTTAAGTCTTTTCTGTTGAGTCACTTCTGACGGAAAAAAGAAGCTTGATTTCAGTTCGCCAA
>JAIYDQ010000311.1 GCA_027487375.1 Planctomycetaceae bacterium | reverse complement strand
CGGCAAGCTTGGAAAGCAGATCCATCAATCGACATCTGCTTTGTTTACACACTAAGCGAACCTGTCTTAGCCGATCTAAGAAATGGAAAAATGCAAAGATCCGCCAACGCAATGGAAGATGTGGCTGATCACTACTCCATACCTTCGATTCACTTTGGCGTTAAAGTCATCGCCATGGAGTCCGCTGGCGAATTAGTTTTCAAGGCACCCAAGACGTCCGACGTAGCAAACTCCAAACCAATGGTGTTTTCGACCGATGGAGTCCATCCTCACGTTGAGACTGGGCATCATGTTTACTCGGAGACCATCGCGAGGTCGTGGCCTGCGATAAGAGACGCAAGTAGCACACCAAAATCACATCCGCTCCCGAAGCCACTGCGCGATGATAACTGGGAGCTCGCGCGGCAAGTCCCGATCACGCAAGAGATGCTTCGCGGTGACTGGGAGAAGCTGCCGAAGGATCACACGCTCGCAAAAAGATTTCAAAAGAACATGCCTGAGATTTTTGTCGCTCAGAAACCAGGAGCCGCCCTCGAGTACACCTTCGAAGGGACTTCCGCTGCGGTCTTTGATATTCTTGGTCCAGACGGTGGTCAAGTAAGTGTTCAGTTAGATGACGCTGCACCAGTAATCTCGAACCGGATCGATGGATATGGGACCTACCATCGTATGAGCAAACTCAACATTGGCAGCGAGCTACCTAACAAGCGACATCATGTGCGGATCGAGCTCAATGCAACTACGTTGCCTAAGCGAGAGATTCTCTTTGAACGAAATAGGGATGATTTTGATAAGGTCCCGTCGAAGTACTCGGATCATGTCTGGTACGCGGGTTCGCTGTTGATTATTGGCAAGTAGATTTAGGCAATTACGTATCTCTGCCTGAGCTTTTGCCTGCTTGTCGCATTCTTCAATGGCGCCTCACTTTCGGTCGCCACGTAATTGCCTATGATTTAAACCATTGTGGTTTTGTCCCTCTCGCACTACCCATCGTCAGCCCCGAAAGAAAATCGATTCATGAAGAAGCTTCTTGTTGCCAATCGAGGAGAAATTGCAATCCGTGTGATGCGCGCCGCCACCGAATTAGGCATGCGAACAGTAGCTGTTTACACTTACGAAGACCGATTCAGTTTGCATCGATTCAAAGCTGACGAATCTTATCTGCTTGGTTCGGCAAAAGGTGGGGAGCCTGTCAAAGGCTACCTCAACATCAAAAACATTATCGACGTGGCTTTGCAAGCCGGCGTCGATTTCGTACACCCTGGTTACGGATTTCTTTCAGAGCGAGCTGACTTTGCTCAGGGCTGTCACGACTCAGGTATCAATTTTGTTGGACCATCAGCTGATTTACTCGGTAAGTTTGGTGATAAAACCGCAGCGAAGGCGTTAGCAGATATCGCAAAAGTTCCCACAATTCCGGGCACAGGACATGGTCTCTCTTCAGTGCAAGCTGTCGCGGATGCGTGCAGAGAAATCGGATATCCGGTCATTCTCAAAGCGAGCTTCGGAGGTGGTGGTCGTGGCATGCGAGTGGTTCTCAATGAGGACGATCTCGCAGGCAAGCTCGAAGAAGCTCAACGTGAATCCGTAGGAGCCTTTGGTCGGTCCGAAGTTTTTGCTGAAAAGTACATTCGTCGCGCCAAACATATCGAAGTTCAAATCCTGGGCGATCAACACGGAAATCTAGTTCATCTTTGGGAGCGTGACTGTAGCGTGCAACGAAGACATCAAAAGGTTGTCGAAGTCGCTCCTGCATCCAAGATGGATTTGAAACTTCGCACTGACATATGCGAGGCTGCAAAGCGATTGATGGCTGCGGCAGGATACTTCAATGCGGGAACCGTCGAGTTCTTAGTAGATGACGACTCCAAAAAATTCTACTTCATCGAAGTGAACCCACGTGTGCAGGTCGAACATACCGTTACCGAGATGGTGACAGGGATCGATATCGTTCGCTCACAGATTCAGATAGCGATGGGGCACCAGCTTCATCAATCGCCAATGAACATACCGCTTCAAGAGAACATCGTTACTCGTGGCGTCGCTATACAGTCGCGTATCACGACAGAAGATCCGGAAAACAAGTTTATTCCGGATTACGGCAAGCTCACCGCGTATCGATCCCCTGCTGGTTTCGGTATTCGTTTGGATGGAGCAAGCGCCTACGGTGGAGCAGTGATTACTCCTTACTTTGATTCGCTACTGGTGAAGGTCACCGCGTACGATGCGACACTAGAAGATGCTTGCCGTCGAATGGATCGTGCCTTGAGAGAGTTTCGAATTCGTGGGGTGAAGACGAATATTCCTTTCGTCGAAAATGTAATTCTGCACCCTGAGTTTCAAGCTGGCGATTGCACAACAACCTTTATCGACAACACCCCAGAATTGTTCGCTTTTAAGCCGAGGCAAGATCGCGCTACAAAACTACTCAACTACCTTGGCGATGTGATTGTGAATTCAAGGCCTGATGTGAAGGCCAAGTTGGAGCCTAATAGGAAACTACCGGAAATTGTTGTGCCGAGTTGCGACTTAACCTCGGCTATTCCTGATGGATCACGAACAAAATTACTCGCTCTTGGACCTGAGAAATTCAGCAGTTGGATCAAGTCGCAAGAACGACTCCTTTTGACTGATACGACTATGCGAGACGCGCACCAGTCTTTGTTGGCCACTCGCTTGCGTACGCATGACATGATGGAAATTGCCGACTATTACGCGAGGCATGCGAGTCAATTGTTCAGTCTGGAGTGCTGGGGTGGTGCGACTTTTGACACGTCGATGCGATTTCTTCAAGAGGACCCCTGGGAACGCTTGCACGGGCTACGCGAGAGAATTCCAAACATCCTATTTCAAATGCTTTTGAGAGGCGCAAATGCAGTTGGCTACACGAACTATCCTGACAATGTTGTTAGAGAATTCGTGATTCGCTCTTCCCAAGCTGGCATGGATATCTTTCGCATCTTTGATTCCCTCAATTGGACCGAGGGGGTCAAGGTTGCGATGGAGGCGGTCCGCGAAGATACGAATTCGATCTGCGAAGCGGCGATCTGTTATACAGGTGACATTCTTGACCCTAAGCGTGATAAGTACACACTGCAGTACTACGTTGATCTCGCGAAGGAGTTAGTCCGAATGGGAGCCCATATACTTGCGATCAAGGACATGGCAGGTTTGTGTCGCCCGTATGCGGCCAAGCGTCTTGTTGAGACATTGCGAAATGAGATTGATGTGCCAATTCATTTCCATACTCATGATACAAGCGGCCTAAACGCAGCGAGTATCCTCAGCGCATGTGATGTAGGTGTGAACATTGTTGACGCAGCGATGGCTTCCCTCAGTGGTCAGACGTCGCAGCCCAACCTGAATAGCGTGGTCGCAGCGTTGCAACATACCAACCGCGACACGGGACTCGATCTCGATGCTTTAAATCGGATCTCCGACTATTGGGAGCAAGTTCGAAGTCACTACTATCCATTTGAGGAGGGGATCAAGTCGGGAACTGCCGAAGTCTACACGCATGAAATGCCCGGCGGACAGTTTACGAACCTCAAACAACAAGCCAAATCGCTCGGGCTCGAACATCGATGGCGGGAGGTCGCTGAAACGTATGCGTCTGTAAACATGTTGTTTGGAGACATTGTCAAAGTGACCCCATCTTCGAAGGTCGTCGGTGATATGGCCTTGTTCATGGTGACGAATGAACTAACCGTGGACGATGTTTTGGATCCTAGCCGCAAGCACAGTTTCCCTAAAAGCGTTGTTGAGATGATGCAGGGCATGATCGGTGAGCCAACAGGTGGTTGGCCACCAAAAATCCAAAAGATTGTGCTGGATTCCGCTAACGAGAAACCAGTTAACGGCCGCGCCGGTGCGTCGATGCCATCGATAGACCTCAAAGCAAAAAAGATTGAATTGGAAGCAAAATGTGGATTGCCTGTCAGCGACGAGGACGTAATGTCTTACCTGATGTATCCTGCCGTCTACTTGGATTTTGCAAAGCACAAGAAACAGTACGGAAACACAAGCGTTCTACCAACCAGTCCCTTTTTCTATGGATTAACGCCTAACGAAGAGATAAGTATTGACATCGAACCGGGCAAGACACTTGTAGTAAAGCATCTGAGCACCAGTCAAGCGCACGGAGACGGTACAAAAACGGTCAGCTTCGAACTCAACGGTCAGCCTCGCGATATCACCGTAGTTGACACCAGCGCCGCGGAAACAGTTCGTCGTCATCCCAAAGCAGACTCCGATAACGCAAAGCACATTGGTGCACCGATGCCAGGCAAGGTAAGTGATGTTGCGGTCAAAAAAGGTCAAACCGTCAAGGCTGGTGAGCGTCTCTTGAGCATCGAGGCGATGAAGATGGAAACGGCTGTCTATTCGCCTCGTGATACTTGCGTTGGTGAAGTACATGTAAGCCCAGGGACAATTATCTCGGCCGGGGATTTGCTAATGGTCATCGAGTGAGAAGGAGCAGGTATATGTCCTCTCGCAATGTATCCGAAGCGCTTGAACCCACTGCAATCATCCAACTCCAAGAACGATTGGCTCCATTCCGACTCTATTGGTAT
>JAIYDQ010000523.1 GCA_027487375.1 Planctomycetaceae bacterium | reverse complement strand
TCTTATTGGTTGGTCTACAACATTCCCGCGACGATTGATCATCTCGAAAAGAATGCCAAGACAACTGGAACTGCAGGCTTGAATGATAAGAAGAAGACTTCCTACGACCCTATGTGTTCCAAAGGTCCTGGTGCTAAGACCTACCATATCTCTGCTTATGCTCTGTCAACAGAAGTAAAGCTCCCGAAAGGCAGCGACAATCGCGCTGCATTTTTGAAGGCGGTCAAAGACGTCACGCTAGCGGAAACGACTCTTGATTTCATATATGAGCGAGCGAAATAATGAAAACCACTTCGCCCTCTCAAATGTCTAACAAAACAACTCTGCCCAACATTTTGTTTGTATTGATACTCTCACACCTACTCATCGCTCCGGTTGTTAGTTATGGCCAGAACGAACAAAGGAAAGGCGGCCAACAAAACACAGATCAGCGCAAAGGCTCATCCGAGAATAACAGCCGTGGAAAAGGGGGTAGCGGACTTGGAAACTATACAGAACCGCCTCCGGCGAACAACGTCCCCGATCATCTTTACAACATCATTCTTGGTAAGCCTACGAATAACGAATCGTCCATTCGCGTCCTTTTTCATCGAAATGCGACTGCTTACGTGATTTATGGAAGCGAATCTAGCAAACTTTCAGCTCGATCGCCTTCACACAAATTCAAGGCTAAAGAGACGCACGACTTTGTTCTCAACAAATTACAACCAAACAGTCGCTACTTTTACAAGCTTGTTTACCAAATTGAATCCAACGAGGAGCAATCCTCAGACGAGTATTCGTTCCATACGCAACGTATTGAAGGTAGTCCATTCGTCTTTACCGTAACCGCCGATTCGCATTTGGATGAGAACACAAGTGGGGAAGTCTATTTGCGCACGTTAGCAAATGCATCGATCGACAATCCCGACTTTCATTTTGAACTTGGCGATACATTTATGACGGGGAAATACGTCAAACCGGAACTATCTGAACCACAATACATGGCACAGCGCTACTACCTGGGCAGTCTATGTCACTCGGCCTCGCTCTTCTTCGTCTTGGGAAACCACGACGGTGAATCCGGCAGCCGAGGGTCGACAGTTTGGGCGACTCAGACTCGTAAGCGTCTGTTTCCGAATCCTGAACCGAACCGCTTCTATACCGGCAACGATCAACGCGAACAAGGAGTTGGCTTACCGCAAAACTATTATCAATGGAAATGGGGCGATGCCCAGTTTATCGTGCTCGATCCATTCCGATATACAACGCAGCGCAGTCGCAATGGAAGCAACTGGCCATGGACACTCGGCGAGATCCAATATCGTTGGCTCAAGTCTTCATTGCAAAACGTGGAAGCAAAATACCGTTTCGTTTTTATTCATCATCTCGTTGGTGGATCACCCATGAATAACCGCGGAGGAGTTGAAGTGGCTCGGTTGTGGGAATGGGGAGGCAAGAACCTGGAGGGTGAAGATGAGTTCTCCATGCAGCGACCAGGTTGGGACATGCCGATTCATGATCTTCTTGTAAAGCATGGTGTGTCTATCGTTTTTCACGGACACGATCATTTGTTTATCAAGCAGGACCTTGATGGCATTGTCTACCAAGAAGTCCCTCAGCCTGGGCATCCTCGTTCAGGAAACACGAATACGGCCAAAGAGTATGGCTATCTGAGCGGTGAGATTCAAAGCAGTTCCGGATTCATTCGCGTTCGAGTCGGTCGTGATGAATCCCGAGCGGACTATGTTCGAACTTATTTGCCTGCAGCGGAATCTCAGTCCGAAAGAAACGGAGATGTAAGCTATTCCTACACCGTTCGAGGCAAATCAACCATTACGTCTAAATAGCCTTATCGACTAAACACAATGCCAAAGATACGAGGATCGCGTAGTCCCAAGGCAACCCACACAAGTACACCGATGATGATGGGAAAGAAAAATGGTTCATTGACTCGAACATGCGCGGCCGTGGCGCCGCCAAGGTATGCCGTTAGCAAGATAGCTGCTATGAATGCCGTTCTCGGAATCAAAAACAAGACTGCGATCAGAACTTCTACGATCCCAACGTAAAACATCGAATCGGTCGCCCAACCCATTTTCGAAAACATCTCTGCCTTGTTGGGAAAGTCGAAGAACTTACCGTAAGCACTGGCCAGCCCGAGAAACGCAGCTACCAACGCGCTCAAAACCCAGCCTGCAATTGTCAGCTTCGATTGTGACATGACTATGTTCCTGTTTTGCAAATCAAGATAAATCCGGTAATGGAAAGAGAGGGCGAATCTCGGCAGTACCTCTTAGCGTAGCAGGAATGGTTGATGCAATCGCAATTGCATCATCCAGATCCCGAGCCTCGACCAAAAAGTATCCTCCAAATTGCTCTTTGGTCTCTGCAAATGGGCCGTCAGAGACATACGTCTGTCCACCTCGAACGCTTACGCATTTCGCTGTCTCGGGTGGATGCAATGGTGCGGCAGAAAGGTACTTGCCTTCCGCATGCAGACGGTGACACAGGTCGATCGATTCGGCGAGTGCGATCTTATGCTCATCAGGCGGCCACGCATCTTTGGCTGAATACAACAAGATAATGTACTTCATTGTGGATCTTTAGTTTTGTGAATGTAGTCCGATCATGTTACCTTCGGTGTCCATCAGCAATGCAATAAACCCATACTTTCCAATTGAAAATTTAGGTTTGCATACTTTGCCACCCGCCGTTTCCACTCGAGACGCTTCGTTTTCGCAGTCTTCGCAACTAAAGTAAACGAGAGTCCCCATTCCACCCGACGGGCAACCATCCATCTTCGCAAGCGTGCCCGACGCACCGCCCGCTTCCATGTTCATGGGAAAAGCAAACATTTCCAGATCAGGCATCGGCGACTCCAGCTTTATCAACTCGACACCTAAAACATGTTCATAAAACGTCTTGGCACGTTTCATGTCTTGGACGTAGATTTCAAACCAACCAACGGGATTGCGATTCATGGATGTGCTCCGAGCTAGTTTTGAGGAAGTTCAGGTAAATCAAATAGTGGGCGAATCTCAACGGTCCCTTTTTTGGCAGGCGGAATTCGGGACGCGATTGCGATAGCTTCGTCAATGTCTTCGACGTCGATGATGTAGTATCCACCGAGTTGTTCTGCGGTCTCCGCAAACGGGCCGTCCGTTATCTGTCGCTTTCCATCTCGAACACGAACACTCGTCGCAGTGTCAACAGAATGTAAAGGCGATGACGCAATCCATTTACCCGATGCTTCTAATTCCTTACAAATGCCCATCGATTCGACCATGCAAGAGTGTCGTTCGGCATCCGTCCAAGAAGATTCAGCTCCATAAATCAAAAGCATGTACTTCATTTGTATCCAATCTATGTAGATCTTTTCTTACATTTAATAATAGTTGTCACGTAGCTTCGTCTCTCCGTGACGCAGCAATCTTGCCTCTCGGAGAGACGCTACTACTTGCCTAGAAACAGGGCATAATCTGCTTCGCAACTGCGATTAGCTGTTTTGCGATGCGACCATCACCATCCACCCGAGCCCGAATTTATCGGTGACCATACCATAAAGAGGTGACCAAAATGTTTTTACAAGTGGCATATCGATCGTCCCTCCGTCAGCAAGAGCATGGAAGCACTTCTCGCAAGATTCATTCGATGACAAAGTTAACGCAAGACGAAGCCCATCGAATCTGGATTTGTCGTCGCAGCCATCCGATGCCATTAGAGTCATCGCTCCAATCTTGAATGATGCGTGCATGATCTTGGATTCGAAGCCTGATTGAAGCATGCCCGGGGGAACTGGCTCGGGGCTTTCGTTGAATCGCATTTTCATGGTTGTCTTGGCACCCAATGCAATTTCATAAAACGAAAGTGCTTCTTCGCAGCGACCGCTAAAAAACAAATAGGGGCTTACTGTGGCAGATTGCAATGACATCTGATGTATTAAATCTTCTTCATGATTCCGGATATCATGGGTTGGATCGCTTTCAATAAAGTCGTCGATTTCGTAGATAGGCCGAATATCGATGTCCGAATCGTTAGGCATTGGATTAGGACATCGCTTAACCCAGTCGATCGCTTCTTCCATGGATGCAACTTCCCAGATCCAGTAGCCTGCGATTAGTTCTTTTGTTTCAGCAAAAGGCCCGTCAGTCACGATACGCTCGTTGCCTCGGAAGTGGACTCGCTTAGCCTGTGAACTGGGTTTCAGCCCCTCTCCCGCTTTCATGACTCCAGCCTTGACGAGTTCTTCGTTGAACTTGCCCATTTCCATCAATAAATCCTGCGCGGGCATTTCGCCTGCTTCGGAGTGCTTTGTCGCTTTAACGACCACCATGACTTTCATTCGACTATTCCTTGCGTTGATAAGATGCTACTTGGATTGATTGCGATTTTGCCTAGCTTGTATCAGTGAGTTAATCCATTCATCTGCTGGACGAATTTCGAATGGGCCTACACGAACGCCAGGGTGCTTGGTCATTAATGCAACCGCATGTTCCATATTGTCCGCTTCTAAAAGCAAGATACCTCCAAGCTGTTCTTTGGTCTCGGCAAATGGACCATCAGTTGCTTGCACCTTACCATCCACATATCGAAGCGTGATTGCTTCGGACGGGTCTTGCAAAGCCTCTCCTCCAATGAAGTGCCCGCCAGATCGCAATACATCATCGTAGTCAAAACACTCATCCATCCATTGCTTCATCTCAACCTCTGTCTTTTTTGAAAATTGAGACATGTCCGCGTAACCCAAGCAGATAAACTTCATTTCTATTCCTTCAAAGCTGGATAAAAAGGCTTTGCGTTTCAGATTTCAATAGTTAGATCAATTCTTTGGTTGGTGTAGCTACCGATTAAGCATGATGACCAGTTGTAGGATAGGCTTCCAGCCTGTCGGTTTCGCTATCGACAGGCTGGAAGCCTATCCTACTGAAACCTGACTAACTACAGCTACCTTGGAATTGCTATAGTCGAATGACGAAAGATAGAATCGACATCGGGCCCCAAAATTCCAGATAAAAATTATTGAGGCAATTTTGCGAGCTTTTTTTCGAGAAATCGTTGTTCGGACGCTTGGCTGGAAAGCGACAATGCAGCCTGAAATGCTTCACGAGCAAGTTCGATTCTCCCCAATCGCAGCAGCAACTCACCGCGAGCCGAATGAGCGAGCGTGTAATGACAAAGCTCCCCACGTTGAAGAATCGCATCAATAACCGCGAGTCCACTATCTGGGCCATCTCGCATTGCTAAAGCAACAGCACGATTCAACTGAACGATGGGTCCTGGGGTAATTCTTAGCAGTACGTCGTAGAGGGCGACGATTTGCGACCAATCCGTATCAGTGGGCGACTTTGCTTGGGCATGAACAGCCGCGATTGCCGCTTGAAGGGTATAGGTCCCGAATCTTCCACTACGGAGTGATTGCTCGACCAACTCACATCCCTCGATAATCAGTTCTTGATTCCATCGTGTGCGATCTTGTTCGTCCAACAACACAATGTCCCCGGATGAATCAGTTCGCGTTTCGTGTCGTGACTCATGCAATATCATCAGGGCAAGCAGCCCTCGCACCTCGCTATCCTCATGTAAGCTCAGAAGGAGTCTACACAACCGGATCGCTTCGGTAGTCAGCTCGACTCTTGTAAGTGACTCACCGCGTGAAGCGGAATAGCCTTCGTTAAAGATTAGATAGATCACAGAAAGGACGCTGTCGAGTCTCGCTGGTAGTTCACTTGCCTCGGGAATCTCGACCGGTATTCTGGCGTCGCGAATTTTTGCTTTTCCGCGAACCAAACGCTGAGCCATCGTCTTCGGTTCGGTCAGAAACGCGCTTGCAATTTCCTCGGTTGTCAGTCCGCAAACTTCACGTAACGTAAGAGGGACTTGTACAGCTGGATCGATTGCTGGGTGACAACAAGTAAAAATGAGACGCAACCGATCGTCTTCTATGGGATGTGTACTCTTTAACGCATTAGATGAACTGATCGCATCGATACGTATCGCGATGTCTTCGGATAGCTCTCCCAGTTTGGCCGAGCGTCGAATGCGATCAATTGCTTTGAAGCGGCCCGTAGAAACAAGCCATGAAACAGGGTTCTCTGGGATGCCTTCGGTCGGCCACTGATGCACGGCCGAAGCGAAAGCATCCTGCATCGCTTCTTCAGCTGAGTCAAAATCACCTAACGATCGAACGAGCGACGCGAAGATGTGTCGCGACGAACGTTGATATAACTCATCAAGAAATTGGTTAACACTGTGGTTCATGCCAACCCATTATGGCTAATATCAGAGCAGGATCTACCAGATGGATACATCACTGCAAACATTCTCACTCACGAATGCTTTTTCGGTTTGCTCCTATCTAATGCACTCGTGTGTTTCGTTCTTATGTACCTTCAGGTGTCGTTCGTAACTCGAACGGATGCAGCGTTACCTAAAATCTCGGCGGAATTTTGATAGCTGGATAGAGAGCTTCCACTGCACAGCCCGCCGGTGGGCTAATGCCAAGCAACTTCGATAACGTTGGGGCTATCTGTGCTGGGCTGACCTTTGCGTCATATCGTCCAGCAACAACACCGTTGCCTAAGATGAGAAGGGGCACATTTGTGTCGTATTGCCAGGGGCTACCATGGGTTGTACCTCGCGGTTTTGCGTTTGCAGAGCTGCTTCCTGGGATCGAATAGGGTGTGTAGACAAACAGAACATCGCCGCTTCGGCCGGGATGAAAGCTTAGACGAAGCTGTTCAAACAATGCACCACCATTCCCGCTTTTCAAGTCATCTTGTGTTGCAGCTGCAGCGATATAGCGTTGTGTAAGAAGCCAGTCTCTAGCGATCCTCTGAGCTTGCTGAATCTTAGGGCCTCCAATGCGAACATGTTCATGATTTAAATGGACTTGGTTCGGCTCCACCTTCAGGACAATTCGCTTGGCATCTTCTTCGGCACTGCCAACGGCAGCCATATCCTTTCGAATAGCGGCTTCGATGAGATCTTGAACGTCACTTAAATTGCCGATTGGATTTCTCTTGGGCGAAGGAATCTCCGCTTGGGATTGCATGTGCTGCGCAATGGTCTCAGGAATAGGAGCCACACCATGGTCCGCGGTAATAACAAGCGTCCAACGCCCCGCTCCGACTGCTTCATTGAGATGGCGCGCGAAATCTGCTAATTGTCGGTCTGTTCTGTAGGTCATATCTTCGACCTCAAAGCTCAATGGCCCAAACGCATGCCCGATGTAATCATTCGATGAAAAGTTGATAGCCAAAAGATCGGGAACATCGTCAGCTCCGAGCTCTTCATTTCTGATTATTTCGCGTGCTGCCAGCAACGTGTAATCGTTACCGAATGGTGAAAACAAAACTTGTTCTCCGAATTCGTCTGGAGTGCCTTCTCCAACACTCGCTAATTGGTGTGGAAAGCTCGCCGTAAAACCTTTGGGTGGGTTTTCAAACTCATTGTTGTCGTCGCCTTGATTGAAATACTTTTCTTTCGGCAGTAGAAGCTCCCACGTCTTCCCCCGAAACTGATCAATTGCATCACCGTCGTTGAGGACTCTCAAGTAACCCGGTATATCCTCGCGATAATAAGTCGAAGTGACCCATCGATTCTTTTCTAACCAATAAGCGGCATCCGCGCGATGGCCACTCATCAAAATCGACGCGCGATCCTTAATCGCAATACCAAATACTTTGGCTTTACCGTTCGTGGCTAATTTCATCATATCGCCCACCGTATCAACCAGTAGGACCCGAGGTGACATTGATTTATCGGACGCCACACCAACGACTTTTACACTTGGGTCCGAGACACAATATCTCATCTCGCTGGTTGATCGATCAAACCAGTCGTTGCCAATAACTCCATGTGTATTCGGGTAAGCGCCGGTAAGAAGACCTGCGTGGCCGGGAGCCGTATAAGTCAATGCATGTTGGTGATGGCAATTTGGGAACCAAGCACCGCTCTCGAGCACGGACCGGCAAAAGCTTTCGTTTGCGTCCTTGGAAAAATTCGTTTGAAATCGGACGAGATAGTCGGCACAAAACTGGTCCACGCTGATTACGACTACTAAACGCGGAGGACCTTTTTCCTCGCCCCATGCGTTCATCCGCATTGTTTGGGACAAGCTGAACACAGCTATGAAGCACACGCTTCGAATAATTCTTTGTTGCACAGATTCAGTAGTGTTCATAAATAAATTGCCGTTGTTTTTTAAATGTCGCATCGCATACCTAATTGGATAGCGCCAGGTTTGCGCTGGAGTTCAGGCTTGAGCCGCTTTTGGAAATCCCAAGGTAATCGGCGTCTAAAGGCTGTACTCCAACGCTGTACTCCAACGCTGTTGCGATCGATAATTGTGCTCAACCTAACGCTGTCCAACTAAGCAGTGTATGCATCGCGTTACTTCGCCGAAAGCCGCGACTTGTATCATCATTGAATCTTAATCAGCCGCAACGCGATATCGCAGGATTTCTGCATGGTTAAGTCTTTTTTATGGACGCGTTCCTATTCATTCGCGGCAGTTGGCTAGCCTCAAGTGACCTCCGGGTGCAAACTCGGTTCGGAGTGCGTCAATCGGCTTAGCGCTTTCAAACCGACAGGCGGTGCGATTTGCCACGGAATAATTGCAACGCGAGTTGCATAAACGTCTTGGACTTCGCGTAAGTACTTTTCCTCATGCGATTGACGCTGTTTCATCAGGGGATCCGTGAGTGGCAATGGACTTAATACTTGGTTGATTACCCATGCGAACGGTTCGATTTCCGCGCGGCGCAAGTCTCGTTGTAACGCAGCAGCTTCATGTACCGGAGTTGCTTCTGCCAGCGTTACAATCAGGACCCTCGTAAAGTTTGGATCTCGCAAACGCGGAAGCAGATTCTCAACTGCTTCCGGTATTTCGCTCGACTGCCGAGTCACCTCTCGATGGTAGGCGAGCGCTGAATCAAGCAGTAAAACCGTGTGGCCGGTCGGAGCCGTATCGAGCACAACAAATTTATTCGTTCCAGCCGCGACCGCATCAGCGAATGCGCGAAAGACCGCGATCTCTTCAGTGCATGGCGAACGCAGATCCTCTTCCAACAATGCTTTGCCGTGAAGATCGAGATTCTTACCAGCTTTACCTAAGACTTCGGCTGAGTACTTGGCCGTTTCAACTTGAGGATCAATCCGACTGACCGACAAGTTTGGCAAGCCTTCATCGTTCATTGCTTCGGCAATATGTGCTGCAGGGTCAGTGGTAGATAAATGAACTTCGTATCCACGCTGAGCGATTGCGACTGCTACTGCTGCGGCGACGGTCGTCTTGCCAACTCCACCCTTTCCCATTGCAAGAATTACGCCATGGCCAGGGACAACCAAGTCATCGATCAGCTCACCAAGTTCCGGCATCATCCGGTAAGCGGCGGCGTCCTGCCCATCATTACCAGTCGCATCAGTGGATAACTGACGGCTAACCACTTTCGGATGACTTGGCGATGATCTACCAAGACACCGAAGGGATTCAATACCGAGGATTCCATCAGGGCTAAGGGGAATAATCGTTCGAGGAAAGACTTTTAAGGCTTCAGGCATAGCATCCAGCGCAACCGATCCTCGTTGCTCAAGCGCTACCGCATAAGGATCAGTCGAATCGATCGCATGAAACACGCCGTTAATGACAAGATGTTGATTACAAACACCCAACTCCGCCAACTCACCACTAGTGCGAGCCGCTTCGCGAATCGCGCTCGCTTCCGCACGAGCGACTAATACAAGCGTTGTTACTTTTGGATCACTGAGCGCTTCTACAGATTCTTGATAGAGCTTCTGTTGGCCTCGCAAACCAGCCACAGGTCCAAGGCAACTGGCACCCGTTGTGTTGTCTTCCAAAAATCCATCCCATGCGGATGGCAGCGTTAGCAAACGCAATGTGTGGCCAGTCGGAGCCGTATCGAAGATTACATGATCAAATTCGGCTGTAGCTTTAGGATCACCTAGCAATCGCGAGAACTCGTCAAAGGCAGCAATCTCGAGCGTGCAGGATCCTGAGAATTGTTCCTCCATGCTTTTCACCGCAGCCTCAGGCAATAAACCGCGATAAGGACCAACCATTTTTTCGCGATACTCGGCCGCTGATTTCTCCGGGTCAAGATTCATCGCAAATAGCGTCGATATAGCAGGAATCGATGTGGGGTGATTACTAAGAGCCACGCCCAAAACTTCATCAAGATTCGATGCTGGATCTGTCGACACAAGCAAAACTTTTTTGCCTGCATCAGCCAATCGAACGGCGGTCGCACAAGCAACCGATGTCTTGCCAACGCCACCTTTACCCGTGAAAAACAGGTTGCGGGTCGGATGATCTAAGAATTTCATGATTACCAATGTGTGAGTAGTGTGCGATGTGCGTGGTGACTGGTGACTGGTGCCTTGTGCCTTGTGCCTTGTTTGCGATCGATTATGGTTCTTGTGTTTCGGGCCAAGGGCCCTTCGTTTGCCTAGCCCAGGCTGAAGGCCTGGGTGATCGTTCGCAAAACTATTTATTAGGACCAACGGTCCGTCCGTTTGAACAGTTCTAATCCCACACGTAGCGTTCGTCGAATTCGACATCATGAAGTTTGCACAATTGGCGGAACTCTTCCTGGAACGACTTCTTTTCGTGGTGGTCTTGTTGGCCCCGGATGTACTCATCAACTGCAATGCGATTCGAATGGCTTACCGAGAAAGCGCCATATCCTGATTGCCAACTGAAACCCGAAGAACAACTTTCTTTATCCTTCGCCCATTTCGAAGTCTCCGTTTTGATCTTCTCTAGCAACTTTGCAATCGTAATTGTTCTGGATAGGCCGACTAGCAAATGCACATGATCAACGTATCCACCAACCGACAAGCTCACGCAACCAGATTCTTTGACATGATGCGACAACATCCGAAACATCTCAACTTGAAAAGCCTCATCTTGAAGAAACGGGCGACGCTCTTTCGTGGAGAAGACGACATGAAGCCAGACCTGAGCGAGTGACTGTGGCATATGCAGAATCCTTTTCAGCAAACTGTCGGGCCTTTGGCCCTAGGCACTGAGTATAAATCTTATTCCCAGGCCTTCAGCCTGGGCTAGGCAAATTGTTAGCCCTTCGGGCCGAATTATCGGCCTCAGATCTGGGAATCTCTTGGTTGGGAATCTCTTAGTTGGGACTCTCTTGGTTGGGAATCCCTGGGGTGGGAATCTGTTTGCCGCTTTCTAGCAGCAGCCGCTTGTGCCGCAACAGTCGCCGCTTGATTTAGCAACTGGTAACAATTGCTTCACGGGTGCGCCGTTGACGAATGCTGTTAGCATGTCGCGTGAAGGGTATACCTTTCGACTCACGATCTCTCCATCGATAACAACCACTGGCAACGAATCTGTTCCCTCGGTGCTTAGCACTTGATGAATCGACTTGTTATCAATGAAAGCTTGCGGTTGTTGAGCCAAGTTATATCGCTCGACATTGTGACCTAGACTCTTAAGCCAATCGAGATCGGATGCGAATTGAGGCAACTTGGCATCGACTTCAGGACCACATACACCGGTCGAGCAGCACATGGGTTTATCATAAATCTGAACAGTTCTCATGATCTTACTCTTAATTATTAATAGGTAAAAGATTTTGTACTCTAGCGCGCACCGTTTGCCTTTCGGCTCATAGGCTTGCGATCCATTTCTTGAGCTTCTTCATGGAAGCCTTGTTGATACAGTAGCAAACTCGTGGTCCGTCAATTTCGCCCTGCACAAGCCCGGCCTCTTTCAAGATCTTCAAGTGCTGAGATACGGTGGACTGAGCCAACGGCATCTCTTCTACAATCTCTCCACACATGCAGGCTGTTCGGTTCAGCAACAGTTGTACAATTCGAACTCGAGCGGGATGAGCCAACGCCCAACTGAGCTTAGCCAACTCTTCGGCCCAAACCACTTCAGGCAATCCAAGTCTCTCACTTTTCATGCCGCATTTTTGAGAAACTGCTTTCGCCTTAACCATCACGTCTCACCGTCAAAAACTCGCCCCACTGATTGCAAACTAATCGGCTATCGTCGATTAACGATATACCTCCTCGTAGATTATGTCTACGCTGTCGAAGGAGGATTTGTTGTTTTTGGCGGTCCCCTCGAGCCTAAGAAAGAGTTATTCCACAATAAGGTGTGACAAAGCAATCACAGCCATTAGGCTTGAGCACGGGAGGAAACTTGCCGGCTTAAGAAAGAAAGCGCCGTCCTGACGGGAGTCTGCGATTTACTGCCTTTTACGTAGACTAGAATAGCCGCGGTAGACTGAGTGCTCGTCTCTGAGAGACGAGCCTACGCGTTTAGCGACGGAGTCCAACTCGATTGGCATTCCCGGACTAAAACTATCCTTGAATGGCAAGCTTGGCGTGGGCAACGACTTGGTCTGGTGTAATCTTGAAGTGCTCGTACAGCTTGGGAGCAGGAGCCGAAGCGCCGAAGCTGCTCATCCCGACAAAATGGCCTTCCAGCCCGATGTATTTGTCCCAGCAAAGTCGAATTCCGGCCTCACATGCTACGCGAGCCTTTACCGCCTTTGGCAAGACACTCTCACGGTAGGATGGGTCTTGATCTTCGAAGAGCTCCATACAAGGCATACTGACGACACGCACCTTCACACCATCGGCGGAAAGTTTCTTGGCGGCGTCCATTATGATTGGAACTTCGGTTCCGGTTGCCATCAGGATCACTTGTGGAGTCCCTTCGCAATCGCTGAGAACGTAACCACCTTTTTCCGCTCCCGAAGCAGCACCAAGATTCGTTCGATCCAACGTCGGAACGTTCTGTCGTGAGAGAACCATGACTGACGGATGGTTGTCCATCTTGATGGCTGCGATGTAGCAATGAATGACTTCGTTCGCGTCGCCAGGTCGGAAGACGTAGACTCCAGGAATCGCTCGGCAGGCCGCCAAATGTTCTACGGGTTGGTGTGTTGGCCCGTCTTCGCCCAGCCCGATCGAATCGTGTGTCATCACGTACAAAACAGGTTGGTGCATGATGCTGCTGAGTCGCAGCGATGGCCGCAAATAATCGGTGAAGACAAAGAACGTTGCACCGTAGGGACGTAAACCGCTGAGCGACATTCCATTCAAAGCGGCAGCCATTCCGTGTTCACGAATGCCAAAGTGCATGTTCCGGCCAGCATAGTTGGCTGGAGAAAAATCCTTCTCGGCATCGATCAGAGTCATCGTCGATGGAGCCAAGTCGGCTGCACCTCCCATGAGAGCGGGATAGTTCGGCGAGAGCATGTTCAGAACCTTGCCCGAGCTGACACGTGTCGCGAGCCCCTTCGGATCGGCAGGAAATGGCTTCAATGCTGCATCCCAACCAGCCGGTAGTTTGCGTTCAATAATCGATTCGACTTCAGCGGCTTCTTTTGGAAATTTTGCTTTGTAGTCTGCGAATTTCTTATTCCATTCTGCGTTCGCGGCGGATCCCTTGGAACCCATTGTCTTGGCAAAGTAAGCAGGAACCTCAGGCGGAACGAGGAACTTGGCATCCACCGGCCAACCATAAGCTGCCTTAGTCAACTTGATTTCTTCATCGCCAAGTGGGGCTCCGTGAGCTCCGTGCGTGTTGGCTTTGTTAGGCGAACCGTAACCGATGACGCTTCGAACCACAATCAAGGTTGGCTTGTCCTTGGTCGCTTTGAATTCTGCAAAGGCGGCCTGAAGTGCGACCAAGTCGTTCGCGTCTTCGACGACTACAGTGTTCCAACCAAGGCCTCGGAAACGCATCGGAACATCTTCTGTAAAAGCCAAATCAGTATGGCCTTCGATGGTGATCCCGTTGTCGTCGTAAATCCAACAAAGATTCGACAGTCGCATATGACCAGCGATCGATGCCGCCTCGCAAGCGACTCCTTCCATCACGTCGCCATCGCCGCAAAGAGCATAAACGTCGTAGTCGAAGAGCTCGAAACCTGGCTTGTTGTACTTTGCACCAAGATGCTTCGAGGCGATCGCCATACCGACAGCGTTCGCAACGCCCTGCCCAAGTGGCCCGGTTGTGGTTTCAATACCCGCTGCGTAGCCGTACTCGGGGTGACCAGCACAAGGGCTGTTCAATTGTCGAAAGCTCTTCAAATCTTCAATCTTCAACGAAGGCTCACTGGTACCTTTACCCGCTTTGTCGATGGCTTTGATTCCGGAAACGTGAATCAACGAATAAATCAACATCGAAGCATGACCGCAGGAAAGCACAAATCGATCGCGGTTCGGCCAAAGTGGCTCTTGCGGGTTGTAGCTCAGATTTTCAGTCCACAGCTGAAATGCAACCGGCGCCAAAGCCATGGGGGTTCCAGGGTGCCCACTATTAGCGGCTTGAACACCGTCCATGCTGAGAGTCCGAATAGTGTCGATGGCCAACTTCTGGATACTGCTGCTCTGAACGCTCATATTGAATAGTTTCTAATGTACAAATCGAACGGAACTTTGAAGAAAACTCCCTGAATTTCACGTGTGACCAAGATAACGGGCCAGAAAACGCTTGGCAATCGGTTACCTGCCTCATTGTCAGACCGCCGGCCCCGAGTTTCCGTAGGCTAGAGCGCGGTCTTCCCTCGCTCGAGCCTTGCGTTCCTATCGCTTTGAAGGTGGGGGATTCCTGCTCTAGTTCACTGCGCTTTCAACAGGCGTCTGTGTCTTGCGGTCCTTAGTCGATTCAATCTCGCTATCAGCCATGGTTGACTTAAAGCGGAAAAGGTGGGTTTTCGGTAGCTTCGGCGCAGTCTTTTCATTCCGTTGAGCCAAGATAAATTCCTGCGGTCTAATGCATGACATTTCGCGAGTATATCGCTCAAATGTCCAGGGCCACATGGTTGCTTTACCATGTTTATCCAAATACCAACTCTGACATCCGGAAGCCCATACGGTTTTTTTGATTCGGCAATCAAGCTTTTCGAGCAAGTTTCGCGTCGCAGATGGCTTCGGCGCGATGATGTCGTTGTCTGTCTTGGCGAGCAAGTCGAGTGCCTTCAATATGTATTCGACCTGGACCTCGGCGACCGACATGGCGGAGTAGTTTCCGATGGGGCTATACGGGCCAAAGATCATAAAAAAATTGGGGAATCCTGGGATCATTGTCGAGCGATGGGAATAAGCACCATCTCTCCAAGCCTCATCGAGAGTTAGGTTTTCTACCCCGGTTACTTTCATCGGGCGCATGTAGTTGTGAGCCTGGAAACCAGTTGCGTAGATCAGTAGGTCGCAGGGAATATGCTTACCTGATTCACACAGCACCCCTTGCCCATCGATTCGACCAATTGGATCCGTCTCTAAGCTTACGTTGCCGTACTGAAGAGCTTGGTAAAATCCTGTACCGAAAACAAGGCGTTTACATCCGGCTTTAAATTTTGGAGTCAGTTTCTCTCTAAGCAAAGAATCTTTCACTCGGCGTTCAAGATGCAAACGACATAGTCGCTGGATAAGGAAAAGCATTACCGGATTTCCAATCACGGCTCGAGAGAAGGTCCATTGAAACAATTTGCTGTAGATCCAACGAAGTCTTTTCGCGAGCCAAGGCGATTTCTGCAAACGATCTTTCTCAAAATCTGAGTAGCATTTGTTCGGCATTGGGAAGATCCATTGCGGCGTACGTTGGAAAAGCGTCAAGTGACCGACCTGTGCTGCCAACTTCGGAACTATTTGCACTGCCGTTGATCCAGTTCCGATCACGCCAACGCGTTTCCCCTGTAGCGAAACTGAATGATCCCACCTAGCTGTATGAAAACTCGGCCCGTCAAAAGAATGAATTCCCTCGATTTTAGGCAATCTTGGGTGATGAAGCACACCTGTCGCGCAAACCACCGAATCAAATTGTTCAATCATTCCAGACTGTGATTGCGCAAACCAGTATCCGTTCTCATAACTGACCGACTCAACAGAAGTCTGAAACTGGATGTACTTCAGTAAATCATACTTTTCACAAACTCGGAGAAGATACTCCTGAATCTCATGTCCCTTGGGAAATCTGTTGGAGTAACGAGGATTGGATTCAAACGAGAATGTAAACATGTGAGCAGGCACATCACATTGGAGGCCGGGATACGTGTTGTCCCGCCAGGTCCCACCAATTTTGTCCGCTTTCTCGTAGATCACAAAATTTGTATTGCCAGAGTCCAAGAGCTTGATTGCCATTAGGATGCCGGACATTCCGGCTCCAATGATCAAGATTTTTGGGGGGGATTTCTCCACATCTGCTTGCTCGCAACTCTGGCCGATTCTGTTGAGCACTTCACGCCTCCCTGCGCGGTAATTCCCTGCAAAAACTTCGTCAATTAAACATCAATCAAGTGCCTTTTGTGTCCGCTTAATTGCCCTGCCATAAATGCAGAGTAAGCACTTTGATACAAAGGGTTTAGGATTACTCGACTCCGTTTTCATAATCCGGGAGATGCCAGGAAAATGAACAGGCGGAACCATTCCTTGCCGATGCATCGGGTTGTGGCTAGTTCAATAAACTCTCACGAAAGGGCATGCACTAGCAGACGGAATTACCGGATGTGGCAATCAACAATCAACCCCAGTTACTGCGATTCCCAGGAACAAATGCATCACTCGGGTTGCGGTTGGAGATGAATTTGTGATCTCACGGTTCGGGAAATCTGGCATCTCAAATAGCTTCATTCTTTCAAATCCGAGCCGAAGCCGAAGACGACGACGAAAAGGGACTCGTATAGATAACGGAAAATCCTTGAAGTTTGTGATCAATTGAAAGGGAGTTTGCACGAGGAATAGCTATACGGGCGTACTCGCGAACCTCCGATCGCGGAACCCTCTTTGCTGAAAAGATGGTTTCATGGATACACCTTCGCTTTGAGTACATCGCTATCGTTAAAATCGCTCTTTAGCATATAATGGGATGTGTGCTGATGATTCCCGCCGATGCGATTTCCTGCCACTAACGAAGTACGATCGCGATTGTTTTTCCGTAGCACTTCGCTAGTCGACTCCATCCAATCCACGAAGAAACGTCCCAAAGAAACGCTGCTCCCTATGGCACAAGTTGTGTCGAAATCAAAATTTTTATGCGGCCTATTGCTTGCAACTGCCGCACTTGTGTTCTCCCAGGGTTGCGATCGCAATCCGTCGATTCGCGTTTACGAAGTTCCACGGTCACAAGATTCTTCTTCGACCGATTCGGATCAACTCGCGAGAGCAACATCGCGGCCGCCCAACGCACCGTTTGCTCAAGGAATGCCACCTAGGATGTCTCAGCAAGCTCCCTCGGGCCCTCGACGCTTCCTGATCGCGGTGATTCCCAACGAAAAAAGTGTGATCTTTGTCAAAGGTTCGGACACGCCCGAGCGGCTTGATGGTTTCTCGGATTCGCTGACCGCACTTGCAAAGTCCTTTCGATTCGAAGGCTCGTCTGAAACTCCTTCATGGACTCTTCCAGACGGTTGGACCGAAACACCGCCAACCGACGGAATCGCCATGGCCAAACTGAAAGCGACCTCGTCAACTTCGAATTCGCAATCCGTCGACTTTACCGTCTCGCAGCTTCCCAAACCGCCTGCCGCGACCGATTGGCCAGACTATTTCGAACAAAATGTGAATCGTTGGCGTAGGCAATTGGGATTGCCCCAAGCGACCCTTGCCCAGTCCCAATCCGAGATGACCGAAGTGCCTCGCGAAGGAAGTGAACTGCCTGCGTACGTAATCGATCTTCGAAATGAATCACCCGCAAATGAATCCACCACGAGTACACCAAAGCCGGAAACTTCTGTGAACCAAACCGCCGATGCAGCTGGTGCGGCTCCTCAAACGCCGCCTTCTCCAACCATTTCAGGGACAGCGAACCCCAGCGGTGCGATGGCTCCGCCTGACGCTTCCACTCCACGAACCGAATCAAAACTGAAGTATGATTTGCCTGAAGGTTGGTCTGACGAGGGAGCTCGTGGCATGAGGGCAGCCTCGTTCAGCTTCGCGGGCAAACGCGATTCGGATACCGAACCATCGAAAGGAGAAGTGACCGTCATCTTCGCCGGCGGCGACCGCTTGGCAAACGTAGTCCGTTGGCAGGGACAACTATCGCCTGACAAATCCGCCTCCGATCAACAAGCAGTCGCTGAAAAAGCAATCTCCGAAGCAATCGAAGTCTCGGCCGCAGGTGGTGTCAAAGGCCAACTTTACACGCTCCGAGGAGGTGATGAACCCGCATCGCCATCCATGCTCGCCGCGATTATCCCTATGGAAAATGGTACTTCAAGCGTCTTCGTCAAGTTAACCGCCCCCACATGGTTAGCCGACCAACATCAATCTCGGTTAGTCCAGTTCATTGAATCGCTCAAGTGGTAGCAGAAGCGGCACGGCACCAGTCGTTCGGGAATAAATTCAAAAACATAATCGGAATTGCAAGCACCTCGATTGCGGTCGGTTCACGCCCAACCGCCTCCGTAGGTCGGCCAAAAACCAAAAACAGGACAACGTTTAATTATGGCAACTGGAACGCTTTCAAATTCATACTCCGATAACAAATCCAAGGCTTTCGATTTCCAGAGCGTCGCTTGGAATATCCTCAACACGTTTGGATCACTGAAGATCACGGTGTGGGGGTTCTTTTTAGCTATCGTCCTGCTACTCGTTGGAACGCTCGCGCAAGACGAAGAAACGATTCCGGACGTCAAACGCGACTACTTCAATTCTTGGGTCGCACAGGTTCCTTTGGACGTATTCCTGCCGGTTACGATTTTTCCGCTCGATGAGCGAACTCGCATTCCATACGTGGTCCCGTTCCCAGGCGGTGCAACGATTGGTTTGGTACTGCTGATCAACTTGATCGCTGCCAAGCTGACGCGATTCAAGATGACCGCATCGGGTGCCAAACTGATCGCAGGACTCGCGTTTTGTCTGGTCGGTGCAACGATCACGGCTGTCGTGATCTTAGGAGCCCACGCCGAAGATGGTCTCCAGGGTGAACCACCTTTCTCATATGAGACTTTGTGGCAGATCACAAAGGGAAGCATTTTTGTAACGACACTCGCTTGCATAGCCTATTTGATTGCCGGAAACCTGAAGTCGAAGCTCGGCTTCTGGTCTCTTGTAAGCGGCACAGTTTTGATGGTCGCGTGGTCGCTGCTTTTGATCCTCATGCCTGAGACCTTTCGAGTTCCTGATCCAGGGCTTCGTATCGTTTGGCAGATGAGCAAAAGTCTGATCGCCGGAACGATTCTCTTAGTTGGGTTCATCTTGTTGTTCGGACGTCGAGGTGGAAACGTGTTGATCCACCTTTCGATCGGCATGATGATGCTCGGACAGTTCATTTTCGGTGATCGACAAATCGAAGAACGAATAAGCCTGGCCGATGGTGAATCGACCAACATGGCCATTCGACCTGATGAAATCGAACTAGCACTCGTCAACCGTTCCGATCCGACAAAAGACTTAGTTATTGCAATCGACCATGACAAACTCATCGCTGCATCACGTTCGAAAAAACCCATCGATGATCCAGCCCTTCCAGTACAAGTTATCGTCGAAGAGTACATCGAAAATGCCCAGCTCGCAAAAGCGGACGACACAAGTGTTTCGCTTCCCAAGAATCGAGCGACTGCCGGTTTAGGCTCTCAGTACATCGCACTTCCGGCGGTAAAAACGGGTGGAGCGATGGACAAGATGAACACGCCTGCTGCTTACATCAAACTCCTATCAAAGGATGGCAAGGAAACGCTTGGAACGTATCTTGTCGCACTGCAAGCCAACGATCGCAGTTCACTTACTTTGGGACAAAACAGCGACATCCCCGAAGAACTCGCAATCGATGCAAAGCCATACGAAATGGCGCTTCGATATCGACGAACGTATAAAGATTATCGGGTTACTCTCAAGGATGTAGAACGTATTAACTACAGCGGCAGCGATACGGTTCGAGACTTTTCCTCGTTTGTCACTTTTGTCGACAAAGAAGGGAAAGAGAAAATTGACGGGCGCATTTGGATGAACAATCCGATGCGCTATCGCGGCGAGACTTTCTATCAGTCATCGTTTTCTCCCAAAGAATTGGTCGGGAAAGATACGACTGGCTTGCAAGTAGTATCCAACGCTGGCTGGCTCGTCCCTTATATTTCATGTGCGTTTGCCGCGCTCGGGATGTTAGCCCACTTCGGTTCAACGTTTGTTCGCTTCGCATCACGATTCGAACGCGAGTCTACTAGTGGCGCTAGTAAGAATCCTGAGCCGATGGCGCTAGCCACGGGTATCAACAACCCTAGCAGGATTGGCCCCGCGTCACCCGAGGCTAACGCCTACGGCGCAGGGAAGAAGCAGATTTCATCGGGCCAGGGTCCTACACTAGGAACACCCAATTGGTGGGAGTCCGCACGGCAAGCACGTCGTGGAGTTGGTGGATGGCTATTACCTTTGGCTGTTGTGACAATCGTCGGCGGCATGTTTGTTTCGGCAGCAATGGAGCCAAAGTCGACTGCTGATTCAATCGATTGGTATGCAGCCGGTAACTTGCCGATGCAACATGAAGGACGCATCAAGCCCGTCGATTCGGTTGCTCGAAATCTACTGCAAGCTCTCTCCGGACAAACATCCGTCGTCGTGGACGCTGATAACGACGGGAAACCTTCTGCCGAGCGAACGCTGAAAGCAACCGAGTGGTTCTATGGGCTAATCTCGGATCAACCCTGGATTGATCACGCATACATGTTTCGAATCGATGCCAAAGAAGTTTTGGATGTCTTCGACCTTGATGTGGAAGACAGCAAAGCTTACGTAAGTGGTTTCATGAAGGTCGTGGGCAAGGAAGGTCGTAACCGATATTCGTGGGCTCAGTTGCGACCAAAGATGGACAACTTCATGGAAAAGATGCAACCCATTCTCGAGAAACGACGGGAGAACCCAGAATCGCTCAAGTTCCAAGACCAGAAGTTCATGGAGCTCTACCAAAAGATCCTCCTGTTTGACACAACATTACGCTCCTATTCGACGAATCGATTGCCTGCACCACCGAACTCCGATGACGAGTCCGATAGACGTCGCTTTGGGCAAGAGCTGATTGCCGAGATGCGAGTTGTTCAAATGCTCGAAGATAGTAAACCTGCCAGCATCATCCCTCCAACCGCCAGTTCAGCATCTAATTCAAAAGCATCAGACAGGCCGTCTGACGATCCGTCCACTCAGTGGCGAGCACTTCGACCTGCGTTGTTTGCAAGCTACGCTGCCAAGGCAATGGGGATGGATGATGGCGATAACAAAATGATGCTCCAGTTCCTCGACTTACGCGATGCTGTTCGAGATGGAAAGCCTTTGACAATCAACCAAGAAGTTGAGAAGTATGCAAAGCTTCTCGGTGAGCAACCCAACCTGAAAACGATTCTGCCGGCAGCAAGCTTCGAAGGCTGGTACAACAAATTCGGCCCTATCAGCGGCTGCATTGCGTTTTATCTGATGGCGTTTGTGCTGACTCTTTTCAGTATGATCATCTTTCCGCAACCGTTGCGAAGAACCGCTTTTTGGATGACCGTAGTAGTATTTGTAGTACACGTGATCGCCATTGCAGCACGCGTTTACATCACCGGAAAAGCTCCCGTGATCAACCTTTATTCTTCTGCCGTGTTCATCGGTTGCGGTGCTGTTTTGTTCGGATTGGTTCTTGAGATGTTGTATCCAATTCGGATCGGATTGCTTGCAGGAACCGCGATTGGTAGTACCTCGTTGCTTGTCGCCTATGGGCTGGACAGCAGCGACACGATGCACGTGCTGCAAGCAGTTCTCGATACTCAATTCTGGCTGACCACACACGTTCAGTGCATCACAGCAGGTTACCTCGCAACATTCTTTGCAGGGTTTTTAGCGATCGGTGCCATCGCCCATCGGGCAGTACATGCCAAGACCCTCTTGAGTGATTCGCCCAATCCAGAAGCAGCCGAAATGCAACGCGTCTTGATGCGAATGACCTACGGTACGATCTGCTTTGCAACTTTCTTTAGTTTAATTGGAACCGTTCTCGGAGGTCTTTGGGCTGATGATTCATGGGGACGATTCTGGGGTTGGGATCCGAAAGAAAACGGAGCTTTGATGATCGTGATTTGGAATGCAATTTTACTTCACGCACGATGGGACAAACTCGTTCGTGAACGTGGTTTTGCACTGCTTGCGATCGGTGGCAATATCATTACTGCGTGGTCTTGGTTCGGAACCAATCAACTCGGGATTGGGTTGCACAGCTATGGATTCACCTCCGGTGTGTTGATGATTCTTACTTGGTTTGTGTTCAGTCAAATGCTGATCATCATCGTCGGCGGAATCTTGACAGCACCTTGGCTATACGGTCGAAGTTCGAAACCAAACGATTTCGATTCGCTTGGACGGCCAGTTGGCTCTTGGGAATGACGAATGAATGTTGCGCAGCGGCTACGTATTCAATCACTTCGGTCGCCGATGCAAATCGCGATCGCAACGCCTGTGGAAAAGTATCGTGCAGGAAGCTTCCTCGCCGGTAAGGACCGAAAGTATCGCACGACCACCTTTCATGACCTAGAGAATCGGTCGTCATCGATTGCGGCAGGCATGCGATCGATGGGGATTGGTCCTGGGAAGCGGATCGTGCTTTTAGTGCGATTCGGCGAGGATTTTATAACGTTGGTTTTTGCACTCCTCAAAACGGGTGCATCTATCGTGCTGATTGATCCCGGGATGGGACGTTCGAATCTGATTCGGTGCTTGGAAGCTGCTAATCCTGATGGTTTTGTAGCGATTCCGATGGCGCAGGCAATACGAACCCTACTTCGACATCGCTTTCCAAATGCCAAGCTGAATGTCACTGTCGGTCGAACTGCAGGCATACTCCCATCACCAACGTTAGCGACTCTAGAAAAGTTCTCTGCGAGCGACTACAAACCGGTCGAAACAAACACGCTGGATCCTGCCGCTGTGATCTTTACTACCGGTTCAACGGGGCCTCCCAAGGGGGTGCTATACACGCACCAGACGTTTAATCATCAGATCGATCAGCTTGTTTCCCATTACGGAATTGAACCTGGCGGTGCCGACTTGAGCGGCTTCCCTTTATTCGGTTTGTTCAATGCCGTCATGGGAACGACAACGATCATTCCCGATATGAATCCGATTCGCCCGGCACTGGTCGACCCGCCTCGTTTGCTGGATGCGATCGATCAATGGCAAGCCAATCAAGCGTTTGGTTCACCGGCTCTTTGGACTGCCGTCGGCAAGTATTGTGAGCGGACTCAACGACGCGTACCAAGTTTGAAATTGGTCCTTTCCGCAGGAGCACCCGTTCCACCTCGAGTCATGCAATGGATGCGCGGCGCGATGCATGAAGAGGGAACGTTTCATACTCCCTATGGAGCGACCGAAGCTTTACCAATCGCTTCGATAGAGTCTCGCGTTGTGTTGAACGAAACGGCGGCGATGAACGCTCGAGGAGCAGGAACCTGTGTAGGCCACCACTTCTCCGGTGTTCAATGGAAAGTCATTGCCATCGAAGATGGACCGATCGCCTCGATGAGCCAGTGTACGGAGATGAGTCGCGGTGAGATTGGCGAGCTCATGGTTTCTGGTCCCGTTATTTCAACGACCTATGTTACTCGAAGCGAACAAAATGCTTTCCACAAAGTCATCGACAATGACGGCAGCTTATGGCATCGCATGGGTGATGTTGGATACTTGGATGATCAAGATCGCTTCTGGTATTGTGGAAGGAAATCACATCGCGTTCAAACAGCCAAATCAACACTTTATACCGACCCATGCGAGTCCATTTTCAACCAACACCCATCGGTGTATCGTTCTGCTTTAGTAGGCATTCCAGCAAACAACGCTGACTACCAAAGACCGACGATGGTCATCGAACCTTGGAAAGCATCCGTACAACACAAACCACTCGATGCTTCCGCCTTGAAATCCCAGCTTCGTGAACTCGCCCAATCCAACCCACTCACGAGCGAGATTCTTGATATCCATATCTATCCAAAAGCACTTCCAACCGACATTCGCCACAACTCAAAAATCTTCCGCGAAAAGCTAGTCCCT
>JAIYDQ010000288.1 GCA_027487375.1 Planctomycetaceae bacterium | reverse complement strand
CGCGATGAATTTACCGCTTCGTTTTGAGTCAATTTCTCCGGCGATCCTATCTGGTAGGGTTGCTCCGATCCTCGGCCATGAGGCCGCAGCAGAAATCGGTCTCCATTACGAGCATTTTGCCAATAAGAGCAACCCCATACACAGTTTCGACACGGTGTTCAATCGCGAACGGCTCGCGCACTTTGAACCGGACTCAATCGAGTTGTGGGCGAAGGAGGTGCTAGCAATATCCTTACTCCATGAGAGACAAAATGTAACCTCGCAGGAAGATTACTTGACATCTCGGGTTGATATCAACATAATTGAAGCATGAGCAAAAGCATCAAAGTGAATCAAGATCTAGCAATGCAAGTGGGGTCAACCTGTCTATGCCTTGCGCTGCAGCGCACCGCGAGGAAGATTGGGCGGGCTTATGATGATGCGCTGCGGCCACTCGATTTGACCAACGGTCAATTCTCGTTGTTGATGTCGATGGCTCGTGACAAGCCCGCCACAATTACTGAACTGGCTCCAAGTTTAGGAATGGACCGGACTACTTTGACTGCCTACCTAAAGCCGCTTGAGCGACGTGGATTGGTCAAGTTGATGCCAAACCCTGATGACGCCCGCAGCAGGTTTCCCGTTCTCACAGAGGTAGGGAGAAAACTCTTGTCGAAAGCGGTCCCTCTCTGGGAGCAGGTTCAACAAGAGGCCATGGCACTGGTACCGGTCAAGGATTTAGAATCGACGAAGGTCGCTTTGAAGAGCCTTTCCAAGATTGGTAGCAAATAGACATTCGCAGTTGCAAACAATTTGACCGACTTGCCAGATTCGCAGAATGGTTTGTATACCAAATCTTGCCTTGTCAACGACCCCTTCTGTGGCAACGGCATCACGCTCTGGCACCTCTCTGTCGGCTGGGTGCGAGTGCTCGAGTGGCATCGTGAACTGCCACAAGAATTGGCAGGGGGAACGCGTTTCGTTACTCGTTTAGCCAGACTGAACGATCTGTAACGCTTTAGCACTGGTAGAATACGTCGTGGACTAAATAGAGGGTGAATTGCGATACCTGCGTGATTGAAACAGACTTGTCATGTTGTTAACCCTGATGAAGTTGAGCAAAATGGAGTTACAAACATGTCAATTGACCGTACTAGCTTCGAGAGCCTTTACAACGGCCAGCCACGTTGGGAAATTGGCAGACCGCAGAAGGCACTGCTAGATATTGCCGATCATATCACTGGGGCAATATTGGACTCTGGCTGCGGCACTGGGGAGAACGCCCTCTTCTTCGCCAAGCGAGGCCATCTAGTCACTGGCATCGACTTCCTCGAAGAACCAATAAACATCGCCAAACAGAAGGCAGTCGAGCGTGGGCTAACCGCAAACTTTCGGGTGATGGACGCGTTGAAGCTTGCAGAGCTTCCCGATCGTTTTGACACAGTGATTGATAGCGGGTTGTTTCATGTGTTCTCAGATGAAGATCGACAAAGCTACGTCGATGGCTTGTCTTTAGTCCTCAAGCCCGGTGGTCGTTTCTACCTTTTGTGCTTTAGCGACGAAGAGCCAGGCACAATTGGTCCACGTCGAGTATCAGAAAAGGAAATTCGTGAGACTTTTGCCAAGGAATGGCATATTCAAAGCATCGAACGTTCAAGGTACGAAGTTCGCCCCGATCCAAATGATCCAAGTTTTAAGGACGGTGGGCCGAAGGCATGGTTTGTGGTTGTAGGTAGAGTTACGAGTTAATGAAGTTCGAAAGGGGCATCTCCTGCAAGCCGATGGACTGCATCGTTACACTTGCCAAGTTCATAAACTTGCACATTCCTCCGTCTTCGGCTCTCGTTCAACTGAGTATCAGAATTCAAGACCAGCTCCATGGTAAACAGCGTCTCATTTCCGAAAAAGCTTTACTATGTCGCACGGATGATCGGCGCTTTTGCTGGGCCAGCGATTGCTCGGTGGTCCACTCGTCCAGCGCTCCCCGCAACCTCAACGCCCGTTGCGTTCACACTTGGCAACGGCATCAAACTCTGGCACCTGCCAATCGGCGTGGTACGAGTGCGGGAATGGCATCGGGAACTGCCACGTGAACTGGCAGAGGTGGATGATGGTCTACGTTTCCCTGTGATGATGTCCAACACAAGTATCACCGGATGGCTGGAATGCGCCGCCTGGTTGATCGACCATCCAGAGCGTTACATTCTTGTAGACACCGGCGAGTCCATCAGCTTTGGCACACCTGATTACTTTAAAGGTGTACCGAAAATGCTGTCGAATGGGTATCCGAAGATTATCGACGCAACGGCGGCAAATGAAAACGTTCTCACCCAGGCTTTATCCTCCGCCGGAGTTTCACATGGTGACATTGACCTCTGCGTGTTGACTCACACCCATTCTGATCACATAGGCAATATCGATCAGCTCGACCATTCCACGCCAATCTTGGTTTCGCAGCAAGAACTCGCGCCCGTTGGACGTGGAGGTAGGCTTCTGGCTAAGCTTCCGCAAGGAGAACGCGTAAAAACAACGGCACTAACACAGCAACACAACATCTTTGGAAACGTCATGCCCCTAACGAAAAGCAACGATGTTTTCGTCATCTCGACGCCGGGGCATACTGTCGGCCATCAAAGTGTCGTGATTGACCTGGGGGAGCGGCAGATTGTAATCGCTGGAGACGCAGCCTTTGATGACCAGCAAGTATTGAACAAAGCCATTCCCGGCATCGTCGAGAATCGCCAGCTAACTCTCCAGACCTACGAAGCACTGCTTCGCGCTCAGCAGGCTAAACCCACGCTCAATCTCTTTACCCACGATTCTACCAACCGTCGAAAATTGTCAGAATTCAGTCGTTTGAATTCCCAAGCATGACAAATCCGTCGCTAGAATCCGCGGTTCCTTACCTGCTACCGAAGTTCGCAACTCGGCACCTCTTAGTGAGCCAGACCTATGGAACAAAAAGAAACACGAGTCAGGCAGACAATTCATAACCCAGAGTCGTTAACCCGGCGATTTTCATAACCCAGAGACTCTGAGAGTATTTGTCTCTGATTGGCCCCCAGAGAGGGGCTGGTTTGGCAAGAGTCGCGACCGGGAATCGAGTCTCTGGAGAGTGGTCGAGACCCCGAAGATTGCAGGAAAATACGAAAAAAGCCGACGTTTTGCTTGTTTGCTAAACGTCGGCTTTTTCAAATAACCTACTGCGGTTAGTTTCCTAACCAAACAGAGAAGTTGGGTGCGCGGGATTCGAATCGAAGACCCTGAGATGTTGAATGGGCCGCAAACCTTGCATCGCCAGTTTGTGAACAAGGAAGGTCCTTCGCGAATGTCATCGTAGCTGCAAGGAATCGGCAACGTTTGGCCTGAAACCTGTACGCTTTTGGTAACACAGGACGAACCGTCCTGTGTCACCAAGAAGCCTACCAATCGCCCATTGAAAAAGAAAATCGTTTTGGCTAACTCGCGCCGGTCTGGACACGCTGGAGCGTCTGTATCACTCTGCGCCCCAAGACGTTTTCGAACTTCAACATGTTTACGATTTCTCTTTGGTCAAACTCGTCAACAATATTGATGATTTGAATGTGAATACGGCACTAGCGACATCAAGGTATCTCGCGTTGCGCTTTGGCATCATCATGTCAATTAAGGTGCGTGGAGACGTTCGGATAACCCGAACTCGGCCCGAGGCTTGGCGTGGATGGGTGAATTTCCTTTGAGCGAGTTTGGAGAGCAACATCGGGAAGTGATCCGCCCACAACCTAGCAAGGCACCTTCTCCCGGATCGTATCGCCACCAAGGAACATTTTCAGGTGGCCTAATTTCGATCTGTTTGCCACAATGCGGATAAAAGTCTTCTGCTTTGACACACTGACGCGCTCGAATTCTCGGGGAACACGACCACGTTAATCGCAGAGTGGCAAGATACGAAACGGCTTAACCACAAGTGATCGGTGGCAACGCATGGACTCTATAGG
>JAIYDQ010000402.1 GCA_027487375.1 Planctomycetaceae bacterium | reverse complement strand
GACAGCATTTTAACGGGACTCCCCAATTTTACTGAGGAATTGCGAAAAGCGATCTACGAGCATCTAGTACTGAGATCGACTGTAAATCGATACGGTGAACGCAACATTGATCTCGTTTCTGGATTTGCCGAGAATGTCGAAATTCCTGAAACATTCGTTGATTACTCTTCTACTCCGAGAGAGTATTCGTTGTCGAGTGTTCAAACCGTTGTTCGTGTTCATACTCGAGTTTCCGATCTTTACAACGGACCCTACGATCAGTTGGAAGAGCAAATGAGACTGACTATCGAAGGGATCAAGGAGCGACAAGAGTGGGAGTTAGTAAACAGCAAAAAATTTGGCTTGCTCCATTCGGTCGACCCCTCGATGCGGATTAGCACTCGTTACGGAGCACCAACACCAGATGACCTGGATGAGCTTTTAGCGCTAGTGTGGAAGAAGCCTGCGTTCTTTTTAGCTCACCCGAAAGCGATTGCGGCTTTTGAACGAGAATGCACATGGCGCGGCGTACCACCAGTTACGATGGATCTGTTTGGTTCACCGATTATTTCGTGGCGCGGTGTACCACTTGTACCATGCGATAAGCTTGAGTTGAAAGGACGCTTCCAATCCAATCAGTGGCTGGGAACGACAAATATTATATTGGTACGCGTAGGTGAAGCAGACCAAGGCGTTGTAGGCCTGCATCAATCGGGAATCCCAGGAGAGATCAGTCCAAGTTTGTCGGCTAGACTTATGGGACTTGATAGCCTTGGAGTCGCTTCCTACTTGTTAACGTCGTACTTTTCGTGTGCAGTATTGACTGACGATGCTTTGGGTGTTCTTGAAAATGTCGAAGTCGGCTTCTACCACGATTACGATCACAAGCCTGCTAAAGTGAAATAGGGCTCATCATGGAACCATTTTCATCAGATCTGATAGCGCAGATTGCTACGAAGCTGTTTCGTGAGGGTGCTCATAGTCCCGAAGCGATTCCGCAGGGTATTCCATCTGGTATTTCGCCAAACGCGTTACTAAGCCAAGGAAGCTCCGCACAATCAATACGCGATCGTTTGCCAACGACCCCCGAGCTTCCTGCGATGCCGACTCGTCCAACCGCACCGTCGTTCGAGTCTCCTCTTCCAAGCTCTGCGTTCGCAAATACAAATGTCATGCAGTCGGTAGGGACCAATGCCCCCGTGCCGCCACATCATCATTTTTCAACTCCATCGACAATGTCATCGGCAACGCCTGGGACATCTTCCGGGACATCGATGGGTCAGGAATCAGCTACTAGCCGTGTGGCGCCGATGACGTCAGAAGGGCTTAAGCGGTTTGTAAATGGCGTTCGCTCGCAAACAGCCGTGCGGCGTGAGGATTGCCTTGGAGGCCAACCAAATCGGTTTTCGCCGCGATCGCCTAACGTTGGTACCAGCAATCTACCCGTTTCCAATGCGGGACACTTCAACGTGAATTCTATCCGGAACGATTTCCCAATCTTAAACCAGCGTATCCACGGCTTCCCACTCGCATGGCTCGATAACGCTGCGACAACTCAGAAGCCTCAAGTGGTGATCGATGCAATCAGCCATTTCTATGCAACGGATAACTCGAACATCCATCGTGCGGCACATTCGCTGGCCGCTCGCGCGACCGAAGCGTACGAGCAGTCGCGCCAAACGGTAGCCGCATTTCTGGGTGCTCGAAGCGATAAAGATATCGTGTTTGCTCGAGGGACAACCGAGGCGATCAATTTAGTTGCAAACACCTATGGAGCTCGCTACCTCAAGAAAGGGGACGAAATCCTACTTTCGATGGTAGAGCATCACGCTAATATTGTCCCCTGGCAAATGATCGCGAAACGCAAGGGGGCAGTGATTCGGGTAATTCCCATCAATGATCGTGGCGAAATCATCATGGACGAGTACATTCGATTGCTCAGTCCGCGAACGCGTATCGTTTCGCTGACTCACGCATCAAACAGCCTTGGTACTATTCTCCCGGTCGCGGAGATGACAGCATTAGCGAAGCAATATGGCGCTAGAGTTCTGATCGACGGAGCGCAATCCGTCTCGCATATGCCAATCAACGTCCAAGCAATTGGATGTGATTTCTTCGTATTCTCGGGACACAAACTCTTCGCACCAACGGGTATTGGAGCACTGTATGTTACTGAAGAACTTCATGATGTCCTTCCGCCATGGCAAGGTGGAGGAAACATGATCAAAAATGTAACGTTCGAAAAGACTACCTATGCCGAAGCTCCTGCAAAGTTCGAAGCAGGCACTCCCAATATCGCTGATGCTGTAGGACTGAGGGCTGCGATTGAATATGTGCAGCGAGTGGGGCTTGGAAACATTGCCGCTCATGAACACGCGCTGACCGAGCATGCAACCCAAAAGCTTTCTCCTATTCCTGGTCTAAGAATCATCGGCACCGCCAGGGAGAAGGTAAGCGTCGTTTCCTTTGTCCTCGATGGGCATTCGACTGAAGAGATCGGTAAGGCATTGGATAAAGCCGGAATCGCAGTCCGTTCGGGACATCACTGCGCTCAACCTTCGCTCCGAAGATTTGGCGTCGAGACAACCGTTCGTCCTTCTTTTTCGCTCTACAACACCCATGACGAAGTTGATCGATTAGTCGATGTTGTCCAGGGCATCGCTCGAAACCAATCAACAAAGAACCGATCATTTTTCTGAAGTACGACGTTTGTTGTCGTCATCGAAAAGCAGTCGCCTGGGACCACTACTCTTGAGCCTTAGTGCGTTCCCTGTTGGGGATAGGGCATCTGTCACCTGAAAGTACTGCCATGTAGAATAGTTGCTCCTGAATCACCCCAGCGTAGTGGTTTTTCGGATGCTCGTCTGAGCGGGGTAACCTTTTTCAACAAGACTTCGCCAATCGATTGGCCAATTAGAAGATCGACAAGACGAAACGAGAAGATTTTCTTTCTAAACAACCGCGACTGCAGCTTCATGCACAACTTCTGCAGTAAATTGCACTCAAGACACCGATCGGCGATGGTTCTATGTAAAATAGGAATCAACGCTTTGTTGCTGTTTCCGCATGCTTATGATTTGAGATTGATTCCTTTTTGCGAGAATTCCCGACGCATCGAGAATTGTAAGTGAGCGAACTGGAACAGAAACTGCTAGTTGTTTCGTTTGAATTTTTGGAGGATATGAGTTTAAGGTGATTGTGAAGGCTTTCGGTTTTTATGGATCATTCTGAGCAATTTGGCGTCTTGATTGTTGATGACGAACCGAACATTCGATCGGGACTTGCAAAAGGGCTTGCCGCCGAAGCGGAGGTTATTGACACAGCAGCAGATGCGGAAGAAGCATTAGCTAAATTCAACAACAGGAAACATCCTCTTGTGATTGTTGATGTTCGTTTGAATTGCAGTATGACCGGGCTGGAGTTGCTGAAACGAATTCTTGATATACGTCCTCAGACTGCGGTGATCGTGATTACCGCTCATGGAACTGTAGAAACAGCAGTCGAGGCGATGCGCGCGGGCGCTTTTGATTTCATTCTTAAGCCTGTAGATCTTAATCTTGTGCGTCAGCAGGTACGAAAAGCGCGGCAGCATTACGAACTGCAGCGAGAAAACCAAACCCTCAAACATCGCCTTGCAAGTTCCGGCGAGATGTCAAACATCATCGCGGGCGGTGCTGCTATGGAGGATATCTTTAGACAGGTTCGGCAAGTCGCAGCAACGGAAGCGACGGTTATGATTCACGGGGAGAGCGGGACGGGAAAGGAACTCATCGCTCGTGCGCTACATGACCTTAGCAATCGCAGTCAAGGACCATTCATCGCGGTCAACCTTGGAGCTCTCCCGGAATCTTTACTGGAAAGCGAATTGTTTGGACATGAGAAGGGCTCCTTTAGTGGTGCAACGCGTCAGAAACCTGGTTGCTTTGAGCAAGCCGCTGGCGGCACCCTTTTTCTCGATGAAGTCACCGAGATGTCCGCAAAAAGCCAAATTGATTTGCTGCGAGTTTTAGAAACGGGAGAGTATGCTCGCATTGGCGGCGAGGAGCGTTTGCTTTCCGATGCTCGAATCATTTCCGCTACCAACAGATCAACACAGTCACTGATAGACGAAGGGACATTTCGTGAAGACCTGAACTATCGACTGAACATAATCCCCATCGAGCTTCCGCCGCTTCGAAGTCGCCGGGAAGACATTCCACTTCTTGTCGAACATTTCTTGGATTATTTCTGCACCCGTCACAAGCGTGCTCCCAAACGCACATCGACTGAGGCAATGAAGGTCCTGATTGCTGCTGCTTGGCCCGGCAATGTCCGTCAACTTCGTAACGTAGTCGAGCGGCTCGTGATTACTTGCGAGGAAAGCATCATTCAAGAAAGCATGTTACCAAACGAGTTGAAGAAGGTAGCCCGCATAAACACAAAGATGCCCAGTTCTCTAGCGGACGCCGTGGATGAATGCGAGAAGGCGACCATTCAAGCCGCCTTAGATGCTTGCAATCTTCATCGCGAAAACACGGCAAAGACTCTTGGCATCAGTGTTCGAACATTACATTACAAGATGGGTCGCTATGGCTTGCATTAGTGTGGCAGTTTGATGGTGAAGATCAATTCGCCCCAACAAGACAAGCATATGTCGCCGGTAAAGTGTAGCGATGAAGGCATACACGAAACGGAGTTGATTAGGCAATCGCACGAATGAAGCGTTTCAAATAGCAATTCGGGATCATCACCACGGGCGGACTGCCGAGCGGGACAATTAGCCCGTTCGGCAATGCTTCTTGATTCTCCGCTCTTGTTATAGGCCGAGTAATTCACTTCCTAGACTTTGTCTTGCGTCCTGATTGATACGCTGCTCTTCAGTCGTCTCGTCGACGGGGTCTTGAAAACCCTGACAATTTGAGACTCGATTTGGTCCACATGCTGACGAGGTGGCATTGATGGTTGAAAGGTCGGCGGTAAGCATTGCGGTCAATAAAGACAGCCAGATCGATGGCTTAAGCATGACATTCATTCCTTTCGTAGGTAACTTATTCACTTCGACTCGAGTGATTTCTACACTCCGTGTGGAGTTCGGTCGTCGGGCTATTGTTTTGCTTCGTCGATCCGATGTTCACTCACCGTAGGCATGATCAGCATCTGCTATGCCAAATCGAAAACAACATTCTCTCTAGGGAATTGATTGAACTCTTCTGAAGGATGATTGCAGGATGAAGCAATCACTTGCAGATAAAGCTAGATTTTGCATATACAATAGCCATTGGTTAGGGTGTGCAAATAATGGACGTTAGGGAAGCGAATGATAGAAACTAATGACAGCCCGCGTTTTAAGCGATTCGCGTTCGCCCTTGGAATCCTTAGCCTCGTCGCATTAGTAGTTACTGCTTGGGTTTTGATAAATGTCCGCCATGAGCAGGAAATTGTTACGCGATTGGTAAGCCATTTACAAGGAAACGACTTGGAGGTTGCAAACGAGTTATCTAGTGAGCTTGTCTTACAGAATAGCTTGTCGTTGCTTCTTGTTCTTAACGTCATCGCTGCTGTGGTTGCCTTTTCGTTTGTAGTTCGTAGCTACTTTAGCAGTGAACGAAACCTCGCCGATGTGAAGGTTTTGTCCGCAGATATTCTGGCGAGTATGGATGCTGGCGTGATTACAACCGACATGACAGGCCGGATCATTAGTATCAATCCTCGAGGTCGTGAGCTTGTGGGATTAACAAATGAGACTTATGCCGACAATATACATCAGCTTGGTCCAGAACATGCTCTACTTCCTGCGATCTGTGAAGAAATGAGCAGATGCAATCATCCGATTCGGGATAGAGACTATCGTACGCAAAGAGACGGTCATGGTATCGCTTTACGCGCTGGATGCACGGTACTTCGGAATCGGTACAAAGAAGATATTGGCATGGTGATACACGTTCGTGACGTTACAGAGAAGGCTCTCATAGAGGAGCGATTACGAAGAATGGAACGTTATATGGGATTGGGTTCCCTTGCTGCGGGTTTACAGCACGAAATCAAAAATCCGCTCAGTGCTTTATCACTCCATATTCAACTTCTTTGCGAGAGATTACAGCAAGAGACACCGGACCCCGAGGTCAATGAAATTGTTGAGATCCTGAACGCGGAGGTTAAGAGAATAAGCGGGGTGCTTGATGGCTTTCGCAACTATGCGTCTATACACGAAATCGGTCGAGCCGCGGTCGATATGTCCGGAATGATCGAGAAGCTAGTGCGACTACTCCGTCCGGAAGCAGAACAGAAGAAGATCAAGATAACCTTCAAGTCAGATAGAAATCTAGACGGTCGAATACAAGCGGATGCGGCGCAACTTGAGCAAGTTTTACTGAACCTTGCAATCAATTCAATCGCGGCAATGCCTGATGGAGGTGAACTTCACTTCAACGTGTCTCAGCAAGATGGCAAGTTAAGAGTTGACGTCCGCGACACAGGCAATGGTATCCCGGTAGAAATTCAGTCGAGAATCTTTGATCCGTACTTTACAACTCGACGCGATGGAACGGGAATGGGACTAGCGCTATGCGATAAGATCATTCGCCAGCATGATGGAAGTATTGAATTTGAAACGAGTCCAATCGGAACAACGTTTACCGTTTTGCTTCCGATGTAGTGCAAACGATTGCAGGTCTACGGCATTTTTTTGCACAGTCTGATTGCCTACGATGCAGAATCTCCTGCGGCATCTAAAAAATCTTCACATTCATTTGACTGAAGTTACCGCAATCGCCGAACGAAGGAAGAATGCGGAGCAGATTTTTATCTGCGTACTGATGCAATTCAAGTTGAATTGCTGAGGAAATGTTGGGACTGAAAGAGTGAATACGATTGCGATCGCCTGCAATCCTCAGTCAGCCTGCAACATCCAATTATCGTTAATCACATTATCTAACGGTCCAGATACGTGAGAGCTATCAGTCTGGCCCATGAATTGCGTACGGATTGCGTGAAGTCCAGATAATCGACAATAGCCAAATACTGCAATGAAGCAACGGCCAGGGCTGCAAACGTCTAAAAGCAACCTTGACCGCGAAAGCACTAAATCAGAAAGCCGCCGACGAACACAACCATGAAGTTAATTCCGATTCGCTTTACCGTCCTACTAACGGCAATTCTTCCATTGGCCGCTTGTGACAAGCCCAAAGAGCAAGTGCATCACGAACATCATAAGGTACTGGTCACAAGTCCGATGATTAAGGATGTTGTGAATACGCAACAGTATGTCTGTCAAATCCACTCACATCGCCATATCGAGGTTCGAGCTTTGCAGAGCGGGTACCTTCAGGCGATTCAAGTGAAGGAGGGACAAGCAGTCAAGCAAGGCGATTCGCTGTTCAGGGTAGTAACGACTTTATACGAAGCGAGACTGGAGGCTGAAGTTGCAGAAGCGCAGCTCGCACAGATCGAGTTTGACAACACGCAGAGGCTATACCAGCAGAAAGTTGTTGCTCAACCCGAGGTAGCGCTGGCTCAGGCTAAACTTGCGAAAGCAAACGCAAAGGTCAATCTCTCACGAGCGGAATTGGAGTTCGCGAATGTTAAAGCCCCCTTCGACGGAATCATCAACAATCAACGTCAACAGCAGGGAAGCTTAGTTGCGGAAGGTGATGTTCTTACGACATTATCCGACAATAGCGTAATGTGGGTCTACTTCAACGTACCTGAGGCACGATATCTCGAATATCAAGCTAGGAATGATAAGGACAGCGTACAAGTCGAACTGGTGCTCGCAAATGGTGAGAAGTTTCCCCATGTTGGAAAGATCGGTGCGATCGAGGCGGACTTCAATAACGAGACAGGAAACATAGCTTTTCGCGCTGACTTTCCAAACCCAGACCGACTGTTACGTCATGGTCAGACAGGAACGATACTGCTAAGCCGTGTCGTCAAGGATGCAGTTGTCATTCCACAACGTGCAACCTTTGAAATCCTCGCAAAGAAGTACGCTTTCGTTGTCACAACCGACCACGCACATCCTGAAGATCTGCGGGGTCATGAGAGCCACGTAAAAGACGGAGAGAAAGTTGAAGCCCATGGCGATCATCATAAAGTTGATCATCACATGGAACGTGGTGTGGCTCAGCAACGTGAAATTGTGATTTTGAACGAACTGGATGATATCTACTTAATTAAGGATGGTATTGGAGTGAACGACAGGATTGTGCTGGAAGGGATTCGACAGGTGCGGGATGGTGAAGAGTTGGAATACGAGTATCACACGCCAGAAGAAGCACTCAGTCACCTCAAGTACCACGCAGAATAGGTTCGTAATCCATGTTTGCAAAAATCCTTCACCGTCCTGCGTTGGCAATCGTCATATCGCTTATCATTCTTTTCCTCGGTGGATTAGCGATTGTTACGTTGCCTATTTCGCAGTTCCCTGATGTCGCTCCTCCTAGCGTCGTTGTATCAGTATCTTTCCCTGGTGCGAGTGCCAATGTTTTAATCGATTCGGTGCTGGTAATTCTCGAGCAATCCATCAACGGCGTTCAGGACATGCGGTACATGATCTCTGATGCGACCAGCGCCGGTGAAGCAACCATTCAGATTGTGTTCGAACCTGGAACGGATCCGAATGTCGCCGTCATGAACGTGAACAATCGAGTCCAATCGGTCAAGAACAACCTGCCTCCCATCGTAGACCGCGAAGGCATCATCGTCATGCAGAATATGTCGAGCATGTTGATGTATGTGAATGTCTATAGCACCGATAAGAATGTCGACCAAAACTTTCTATACAACTACGCGAACGTCAACGTACTACCTGAGATTAAGCGAATTCAGGGGGTTGCCAGACCTACCATTTTAGGTAACCGAGCCTATGCAATGCGTGTCGAATTAAATCTAGACCGAATGCGTGCCTACAATGTGTCCGCGGAAGATGTCATGAAGGCGATTGCTGAACAGAGCATGATTGGTTCTCCTGGAAGGTTAGGACAGGCCACTGGTACAACATCGCAAACCATCGAATACGTGCTTACCTGGGTTGGACGCTACGATAAGCCGGAGCAGTATGAGAATATCATCTTGAAAGCTAATCCTGATGGTGAAATCCTTCGAATGAAGGACATTGCAAAGGTATCGTTGGGTTCTTCATTCTACGATCTTTACTCGGATTTGGACGGTAAGCCTGCGGCTGCAATCGTCCTTAAGCAAACACCTGGTTCTAACGCGACCGAGGTTATCAAGCGAGTCAAAGAGAAGCTCGATGAGATCAAAGAGGCGTCTTTCCCACCCGGTATGGATTATGAGATTAGCTACGACGTTTCGAGTTTCTTAGACGCGTCGATCGAAAAGGTTTTGCATACACTTCTCGAAGCGTTCGTTTTGGTGTCACTGGTTGTGTTCCTGTTCTTGGGGGACATTAGAAGTACGTTGATCCCAGTCCTGGCAGTGCCTGTATCGTTGATTGGGGCCTTCTTCTTCATGTTGTTGTTCGGGTTATCCATCAACTTGATTACGCTATTTGCGTTAGTGTTGGCAATCGGAGTTGTTGTGGATGATGCGATCGTGGTTGTAGAAGCGGTGCATGAAAAGATGCATGCAAAGCACATAGGTCCCTATCAGGCAACGCAAGAAGTTATGCATGAAATCAGTGGGGCGATCGTGGCGATCACAATGACGATGACAGCCGTTTTTGTGCCGGTAACTTTTATGACTGGGCCTGTCGGTGTCTTCTACAGGCAGTTCGGGTTGACGATGGCTATGGCAATTATCCTTTCGGGTGTTGTCGCATTGACACTGACACCAGTACTTTGTGCGATGATTCTAAGGCCACACTCCGCCCACCAACAGCAAGGATCGCTTTTGCAGTTTATCAACGGTTGCATCAAGGGTGTCGCCGGAAGGCACGCGAACGCGATGCGTTTGTTTATCTCAATTCTCATAGGGTTCGCCGCAAGCGTTGGTGTCTTTTATCTTCTGCAGGTCGAGATTGTTCACGAACTGGTTTCAGAGCAGATTCCATTAACAGAAACGACAACGCTGGTTATCGCGGGGGTTATTGGCGTACTCGCCATGTTGACGATGCGATCGGCACTCTCGGGCAGCGAACCTGGCGAGGAAAAAATTCGTGGACCACTTGGGATGTTCTTGCGATTATTTGATCGCGGTGTCCAGAAAGTCACCGACGGTTATGCTGGGATATTACGCGTTTTGGTACCAAGACGACTTTTGACGATGATCATTGTAGCCGGCTTTACCTACGGTATTTTTCTTGTCAATGGTTTACTCCCCTCTGGGTTTATTCCGCTAGAAGATCAAGGTGTAATCTATGGAATCATACAGACGCCCCCTGGTTCCACACTTGAGTACACCAATGCAAAGTCCCATGAGCTACAGGCCGTCTGTGAGGAGTTTGATGAAATCACAACCGTCTCTTCGATCGCCGGTTATGAGATCTTGACGCAAGGCCGCGGATCCAATGCAGGAACATGTCTTATTAACCTAAAGCCGTGGGCTGAACGAAAATTGACCTCGAAGCAAATCATCGAGGAACTGGAACGCAAAGGTAGTGAAATTGCCAACGTGAAGCTTGAGTTCTACGAGCCACCTGCGGTTCCTGGGTTTGGGGCAGCGGGAGGATTTTCGCTGAACCTTTTGGATAAGACAAATAGCGGCGATTACGCGCAGATGGGAGAGGTGACTGACAAGTTTATGGCCGCTCTCTCAAAGCGAGAAGAACTAAAGGGCTTGTTTACATTTTTCGCAGCCAACTACCCACAATATGAACTGGTAATTGACAATGACATGGCGATGCAGAAGGGAATATCGATCGCTGACGCATTGAACAATCTATCGATCGTTGTAGGTAGCACATGGGAGCAAGGCTTCGTTCGGTTCGGTCAGTTCTATAAAGTCTACGTACAGGCTCTCCCAGAATTCCGTCGAATGCCGGACGATCTTGAGAATATGTTCGTCAAGAATGACAAAGGAGAGATGGTACCCTATTCGGCATTTCTCAAAATCAAGAAGAAGCAAGGCCTGAACGAAATCAGTCGTTACAACCTTTACACGACAGCAGCAATCCAAGGTGCCCCCGCTGCTGGATTCAGTACTGGTCAAGCGATCGCGGCAATTCAGGAAGTTGCAGCGGAAACGCTACCCAGAGGTTTCGATATCGACTGGCAAGGACTTTCATATGACGAAGCAAAAAAAGGTAACACCGCGATTTACATTTTCTTAATCGTCATCATCTTCGTCTATCTGGTATTGGTAGGTCAGTATGAAAGCTTCCTACTGCCGCTAGCCGTTATCATCTCGTTGCCAATCGGTTTGTTCGGATCATTTTTATTCCTGAAGGCAATGGGCTTGTCAAATGACGTTTACGCTCAGATTGGATTAGTAATGTTGGTTGGCCTGCTAGGCAAGAACGCAATTCTCATCGTTGAGTTTGCGGTCCAACGCCGTCACGAGGGCGCCAGTTTGACTCAAGCCGCAATTGAGGGTGGGAAGTTACGTTTCCGACCAATTCTGATGACTTCGTTTGCCTTCATTGCGGGAATGGTTCCGCTTGTCCGAGCCACGGGACCCGGCGCGATTGGTAATCGGACCATTGGCACCACTTCCGTTGGAGGAATGCTTGTGGGAACGGTGATCGGTGTGCTCGTGATTCCTGGTCTCTATTTCCTATTCGCAAAGATGGCGGACGGCAAAAAACTCCTTAAAGACGAGACGGCTCAACCTCTAAGCGAGCGTTTGGAACATGAACCAGACAACGTTCAAGGCGGACATTAAACCCCCTCAAAAGATTAGGAAAATAGCACCGGCATATCCTAACTTTTCAACATAACCCATAAAGGGTGAGCTAACGGACGGTCGAAGTTTTTATTGAGACCAGTCAGGAAAGGATTATCCTGATTACCCAGTCAAGGAATAGACGAATGAATAAGCAAGAGATCGACTCGACGAAAAAACTCAACAGACGCGCCGTGGCTACGATGCTGTTTTCTGGGTTTGTTCTTGGTCAGACTGGTTGTAAAATTCCGGCACTCTGCCGACCGGATGCGGGCAAACCGCTCCCGGAAACGTTCAATGGGGAGTTAAACTACGAAAACTCCGCATGTGTCGAGATACACGAGTTCTTTAATGACCCCATTCTTACTGGGTTAATCGATCAAGCGTTAGTCGATAACCAAGAGCTGAAGATACTCGCTCAGGATATTCGAATTGCGAATAATGAAGTTCTTGCTCGTAGAGGAGCGTACTTTCCATTCGCCTTTTTTGGCGCGAGGGCAGGAGTCGAGAAACCCGGCGAATACACTCGGGAAGGAGCTGTCGAGGATAGTCTTACTGCCAACGGCAAATCATTTCCCACACCGCTTCCTGACTTTCTCGTTGGCACGAGCGTCTCATGGGAGATTGACATCTGGAAGAAGCTACGAAACGCTCGCAGCGCAGCGGCACTACGTTACTTAGGAACTGCTGATGGGCGTAACTATATCATCACTCGTCTTATCGCAGACATCGCTGAAGAGTACTACGATCTTTTGGCTCTCGATAAACAACTTGAAACCTTAGACAAAACCATCGAGCTCCAGGAGCAGAGTCTCCAGGCTTCAATCGCTAAGAAGGAAGCAGGTCGTGGAACCGAACTTGCCGTCCAACGTTTTCAAGCGGAAGTTAGAAAGAATCAAAGTGAGAAATTGGTAATCGCCCAGGAAATTGTTGAAGCGGAAAATCGAATCAACTACCTTGCAGGTCGTTTTCCCCAGCCAATCGATCGCCAAGCAGTTGACTTTATTAACTTGAACCTACACTCATTGAGTGCTGGCGTCCCCTCGCAGTTACTTCAGAATCGAAGCGATATTCGCCAAGCGGAACGGGAGCTTGCCGCAGCTGGACTAGAGGTAAGAGTTGCACGAGCCAATTTCTATCCATCATTGAATATTAGTGCGGGAGTTGGATATAGGGCCTTCGACTCTGGCTTCCTTTTTTCTACTCCAGCATCTTTAGTTTACAACGCGTTCGGTGACGTAGTCGCTCCTCTAATCAACAGAGCGGCAATCAAGGCAGCCTATATGACGGCAAATGCCGAGCAACTACAAGCTGTGTACAAGTATCAACAAACAGTCCTCAACGCCTTTACTGAAGTCATTAACTATCTGAGCAAAGTAGAGAAATACGCACAGAGCATTGAGATCAAGAAACAGCAATTGGAATCATTGGAAGCGTCTGTTGACTCCGCAACGAAACTCTTCCAGAACGCTCGCGCCGAGTATGTCGAAGTGTTGTTGGCTCAACGCGATCTTCAAGATGCAAAAATCGTCATCATCGAGACAAAGAAGCAACAACTGATGGCCATCGTCAACGCCTACCAAGCTCTCGGTGGTGGTATGGTTAGAGGATACAACTCGGCGTTAGATTTTCCATCATCGACTTTCATCGAAGGTACAACACAGGGCGCGGCAATTCCAACCGAGGAGGCGGTTCCGCCAGCCTCGCCCTCGGCATCAGTGCAGCAGTTGCCAGTCGACCAATCATCAGCTGCGATCGATGCAGCTCAGTCGCTCCAAAGCGCCCCCGTCACGGTATCGCCATCGCCGGTATTGCCTTAGTATTGCTTGGCCTACTAGCTTGGACAGCGTCAGGTTGAGAACGATAATCGATCGCAATCGTGTTGGAGTACAGCCTTTAGGCGCCGAGCACTTAGGATTTGCCAAGAGCGGCTTAAGCCTGAACTCTAGCGGAAACCTAACGCTGTTCAACTAAGATTTCAAGTCGGGTAAGTTCCGCAGAAGTCAGAGTCCTCGCAACCTCGGCTAGGAGTATAACTCTGTCAACTCTCGGCGATGACTACTATCCTACAGTTTCTCATCGTTCTCAATCCTAAGCTACACCAATCCGAGAATAGATCTAGGCGCTGTTTCTTGCATGCCACGATTGGAAACGCTACAACGACCAGTGAATTGCGTAGGACATTCAGTTTTTGGTTGATCGCTTCCTGTTTTTGATCGTCGATTAATGCAACCTTTCGTTCGTTATCTGGTTGGTGCGGTAACCATCACGATTATTGCGGTTATTCTTCGAAGGATGGCTGTTGTGTTGGGCTGGGAACTGCCAAGCCAGATTGGGACGATGATACTGTTTGCGCCGCTCTTGGCTTGTGTTGCGATCGTTGCTTGGCAGCCTTATTCCGCGAGCAAACGGTTGCGTTTGAATTCGATTTGTTTGTGGCTTGTATCCCTCAGTGTCGCGACTTGCTTTTTCTTTCTTTGGAATTGGATCTTTCATGATGGCGTGTTTGATCGCGAAGCATTAATTGCGAACGCTTATCACTGGGTGGTTTATTTTTGTGTAGCTTGGATTTGTTTGAGGGCATTGGCTGCGATTTCGAGTTCCTGGTTCATTCCCCGTTTGGAACCAGATCCGATTCGTTTGATCGATTTCTTTATTGGACTGACGCTTGCCGCGATTGTTATGGCTTGCTTTCGAGTGGTACCGTCGATTGGCGAGTGGAGCAGTTATCCAGCGATGACTCAGTTTGTGCACGCAGCCTGGGGGGCGTTCATGTTTTCCGTGTTGTGGATTGCACTCGCCTTTTCCATTGGAAATCGTGCGTATCGGGTATGGATTATCGCGGGAATTGTTCTAGCTACAGTGGGCGCACGAATCGCATCGCCGTATGCGACAGCTCAAATCGAAGGGTATTGGAAAGATCGAAAGATTGTAATCGTTGCTGAATCCGCACCTGAATTCCTGAAAAGACCGGTTACCTTGGCTGTAGATTTTGTACAGTTCGGTACGCGATCGACGCTTATCGAAGGACGGGTAGTAAATATTCCAGGCACTGAGGAACGCATCGTCGAGGCTGTCACACAAGTTGCATCGACACTCGTCGTGATGCTTTTGATTACTGCAAAACCGGTAATGACTGACGCAGCGAAGTTGGATTCGCTGACGCTTGATTCGGAATAGATCGATTCATCGAACCCGATTGACGGCCACCGAGAGCAATGGTGACATATCGAAACCCCATCTCTCGAAGTGAGTGGTTTATCGCATCGCGGCAACTTGGGTCGAGCAGGCGTATCAATTCAGACTCAGCCACCTCAACACGCGCTAATTCGTCTGCGTGCAGCCGGACGCGCACGTCGTGGAAGCCTTGTTGATGCAGCCAGGCTTCTGCTGCTTCGATTCGTTTGAGGCGTTCCTCGGAGACGCTTTGACCGTAAGCTATCCGACTCGCTAGACAGGGACTTGCGGGGCGATGTGCAACTGGCAACTGCCAGTACTCTGCGAGTCGCCGAACATCTGCCTTCCCGATCTTTAGATTCGCAAGTGGTGCTATGACAGCGTGTTCTGCAGCAGCAACAAGACCGGGCCGATAATCAGATAGGTCGTCCAAGTTCGTCCCTGAAAGAACGTGTCTGAATCCGTTCTTATTTCCCCAATGAGTCGCAGATTGGTACAAGTGACTCTTGCAGAAGTAGCATCGCTTGGTGTCGTTTCGAAGATAGTCAGGGTCGTCGATTTCTGCGGTCGGAATCTGCACGTGTCGAATACCAATAAAATCGGTAACTTCCCGAGCCCATTGAAGATCAATTTCACTTACTGCGGCTCCGACGCCTGTGACGGCGACGGACCGATCCCCCAAAGCGAGCCATGCTGCTTTTGCAACAACGCTACTGTCAACACCTCCCGAAAACGCGACTGCACAAGATTCTAATTCCACGAGCGAACCGACGAGTTGCGTCGCTATTTCTGCAATTGAATTCTCCGTGCCCGCTTCTAGATTTCCGTCGGGTGAGGATTTAGGATTCGCGTGGTTCGAGTAGTTATTCATCTTTTTCGAGCTAATCTTCCATTTTTCGAATGCTACAAGAATTTGGAATGAAGTACATAGCCCGCCCCCGTTTGAGTGTTTGGCCGATACTAATGTAGTTGACTCGACGGTACACTAATAACAAGTAGCTTGTTGCGAAAACCAATCGAAAGACTAAGATTCGTAGGTAGATTTGCCCCGAGATCTTATCCGTGCGTACGTACTTATTGGTTGGCTTTCCCAGGTTTTCGCAGACAAAGGCGTTTTGAGATTAACTCAAAAGCCACCTGTGTTCCTTTCCCGTTTTCCTCTGTTGAAAAAGTTGCACCCAATGAAAATTAAATCGCTGCTCTCGATCGCTTGTGCGGTAACGTTTTTCAATACTTCGATAACTCGAGATTCGTTTGCCGTAGCCCCGGAAGTTGTAAAACTCGGGTCGCCCGACCTTACCAGTGGGATTCCGAGCAACGGTGAAAAGCTAAGCGTAATCGAGATCAAGGCGTTCTTAGACAACCCGAAGAATCATGTGCCTCTCGAGGTAGTTCTCCCGCTAGGGTTGGACCAGGGCAAAGATGCAATCTACATCCCAGAAGATAATCCGCTAACTCGAGCAAAAATCGAGCTCGGTAGACAGCTCTACTTCGATACACGCCTTTCGGGCGACAATTCGATTAGTTGCGCTTCGTGCCATCACCCAGACAGCGGCTACGGATTCAACAGCCAATTTGGGATCGGTATCAATGGCCAAACTGGTAACAGGAACTCACCTGTTTCATTCAACAGAATTTTGAGCAAGGCTCAGTTCTGGGATGGTCGCGCGGACTCCTTAGAAGCACAAGCAGTTGGGCCAATCGCAAACCCAATCGAAATGGGAGGATCGCACTCGGCGGTTGTCGCTTTAGTTGCAGCCAACCCGGGCTACAAGATGCAGTTCGATAAAGTCTTCGGACGAAAGCCAAACATCGAGGATGTTGGTCGAGCTATCGCGGCATTTGAGCGAGTTCTCGTAACCGGTCCAAGTCCTTACGACTATTTTGAGCCCGTACGAAAAATGGAAGAAGCTTTTGCAGATGAGCTTGAAGATCTTGCTGAGCTTAAGAAAGATGATCCCGAACTCTACGGCAAGTACACCAAAGCAAAGGCATTGGCTGATGCAAATCCAATGTCCGAGTCAGCTAAGCGTGGTCGGGCTTTATTCTTCAACGTCAAGTCCAACTGCTCGGCTTGCCACGTGGGAGCGAATTTCAGTGATGAGCTTTATCACAACCTGGGCGTTGGTATGGATGCGGCGACTCCTGACCTTGGCAGATTTGCTGTCACCAAAGACGAGAAAGACCGTGGAGCGTTTAAAACACCAACGATACGAAACATCGTTCAGCATGGTCCATACATGCATGATGGTAGTCAAAAAACGCTTGAGGAAGTGGTCGAATGGTATGCGAAGGGCGGTCATCCAAATCCAACTTTAAGCAACAAGATTCAAAAGCTCGACCTGTCGGCTCAGGATAAGGCGGACTTAGTTGAGTTTATGAAGGCTCTAACTGGACCACTCCCGGTCGTGGCGACGAATAAGTTACCGGAGTAACACAGGAAGCTACACGCTCAATGGTCATCTGAGAAAGGATGACCGCTCCCGCTAACGACCGTAATCTGTGCCATATGGAATCTTCCTTCATCAGCGAGGCTGACCTTCGACGCCAGTTCCATGAATTGGCGGAGCTAGCGGGCTCCCTGGCCCATGAGATAAAGAACCCGCTCTCAGTGATCCATATGAATGTGGATCTTCTCGCTGAAGAATTGGAAGAAAGCGAGTGGGCTGGTGTCCGGCGAGCCACATCGAAGGTCGACATGATTCGGCAGCAGTGCGAACGAATGGAAACGCTCCTGCGCGATTTTCTCAAGTTCGCAAAGCTGCGAGATCTGGACATGACGCCGGGTAGTTTGAACGAGCAGATCTCGATCGTTCTCGACATGTACCAAGCCCAAGCGCAGAAGCAATCGGTCGAAATCGTTCGGTACTTGGATCCGGATTTACCGAGTATCTTGCTTCACAAAGATTCCCTTCAATCTGCACTAATAAACTTGGTAAAGAATGCGTTAGAGTCCATGCCCGAAGAAGGGCAACTGATCGTGCGAACTTATGGTATCTCTGGTGGGGTAGCAATTGATTTGATCGACACCGGGATCGGCATGGAAGAGACGACGGCATTGAAAATGTTCGAACCGTTCTATTCGACCAAAAATGGCGGGTCGGGGCTCGGACTACCAACCGCTCGAAAAATAATTGAATCCCACGGAGGGAGAATTGCCGTTCAAAGCGAGGTCGGCCGAGGAACTAAATTCGTAATTGAATTTCCGACACCAGTCAGAATTCAGGGCTGATTTGAAGTTGCTCTTGAAATCCGGATGCTCAATTATGGCTAATTGCCAAACCGCAGATCCAATTTGGCATAAGTTAGGCATAGAGGTTGAGCATCGACAAGCAGCCGTCGATAGTTGTCTCGGCCGCGTGCGGAGCACCAATTCCTTGCCCCAAGCTTCCGCCCGCTTCTAGGCGTACGAAGCTATTCCAGGTCTCAAGCTCAATTTCAAGGATTTCTGTCACCGATTTGAGAGCGGCTACATCGTGCGATTGCTCGGCTATCAGAACGGTCTTGAGCAAATAAATATAAAGGTCCACGACGCTTGTCGCAGCCGGGTTGCTGCGGTCGGTAACCCCATCTAATAATTCCCCCAGAATATCGCGGACCCGAATCATCCAAGCGGCTGCTTCGTCGTACCTTTTTTCCTGCCACATGTCTGCACAGACTTGGCAAAGTCCTACTGCCTTGCGAATCAGAAGAAAGCGAAGCTTTGCTGGGGATGCTGATTCAACTTCTTGAAGCAGGAATGCATCTGGATCGCTCAAGGGGTCCACTCCATCGGGTACTTGGTCGGAATTGAGGACATCGATCTGGTTCAAAATGGCCAGAAGGGCTGTCCCGTCGAGTGTATCGGCTGCAAATTCGCGAATTCGAAATGTATTTATTCCGCTAAGAATCGTCCGGATTAGCTAGATTGTAGGGATCGGGTAAAATCAATCGAAAGAATCATTTAGGGACTCACTCTTCCGTCTTGCCAGGAACTGGTTACTATTCCAAGCTTCGGACTCGCCAAATCCCTTCGCAATTCGACGAAAACTAGATTTGATGTTTAGGCACCTCGCCATCGTTTTTGCATTTTGCCTGCTTGGTTCAAGCGGTTTGGTAGCGCACGCACAAAGCGAACCATCCACGATTCTTCAATCCGAGGCCCCCGAGGCACAATCCTCCGCAGTTCCTCCAGTCGCAGCAGGTACACCTCCGCCAGTTGAAGCTGCTTCAGTCGAATCAAGGGGTACCGAGCCCCAGTCGAATACAGCGGCACTGGAACCGAACGCACAAACGCCAACTACGACTAACGGCAATCCCTCGGAAGCTGGCGTAGACGGAGTAGTGATCGGAAGCAGTACAAAATCTGACACTAGCGTAAGCGGAATCGGCGCAAAAGCACTCCGGCCAGTTTCAAGGAACTCGATTAGTTACCCTCTTTTGATCCTATTCAGCTCGGTGGTGATTGCACTTGGTATTACCACCGCGATCGCGCGATATCTAACACGGCAGCCAAATTCTTCCTTTAATCCGGCACAGCTACAACGATTCGTACTTCGGCTTCGAGCCTGGTGGACGATTTGTTTGTTTGTTGTTTTTGGATTAGTTGTCCACCGAATTGGAATCATCATCTTGTTTGGTTTGATTTCGTTTTGGGCTTTTCGCGAATTCATTACCATGACGCCAACGCGACGTGGTGACCATCGCGCTCTGTTTTGGAGTTTGGTTGTCTTCACTCCGCTCCAATACGTGTTGATTGGTTTGGGTGAAACGAACTGGGAATGGAAATCGGGAGAGCCCGTCGATTTCTATGGTGTCTACAGCATTATGATTCCTGTTTATGCATCGCTATTCATTCCAGCAAGAATTGCGATGGCTGGAGATCACAAAAGGTTTCTCGAGCGCTCGGCACAGATTACGAGTGGTTTGCTGATTTGTGTGTATGCACTTTCTCACGTACCAGCACTCCTGGATTTGGACCTTGCTGATTCGTCCCATAATCGTTGGACGGGAAGTAGCGAGGGGTTGGTGTTTTTCTTTATCTTGATTTCACAAGTCGCGGATGTGCTTCAGTGGTCGTGGGGACAAATTGCGGGCAAGCATGTGGTCGCGAAAGAAATCAGTCCATCTCGAACATGGGAAGGCTGTATCGGCGGCTCATTGTCGGCAGGTTTAGTGGGAGCGGTTCTTTATAAAGTCACACCATTTCAGATGGGTGAAGCTGCCCTCATAAGTATCATCATTGCGTTCGTTGGATTCGCAGGGGGCATGACTATGTCTGCCATTAAACGAAATCGGAATGTTCAAGATTATGGTACTTTGGTTCTTGGGCACGCTGGAGTGCTAGATCGAATTGATACGATCTGTTTCTCGGCACCCGTCTTTTATCACATTACTCGCTTCTTCTTTTCGATCTAGCCCATGTTTTTCGATACGCATGCTCACCTGGCCGATGAAGCGATTCAACTGAATTTAGAAGAGATCCTCAAGCTTGCGGTAAACGCGCGAGTGGAAAGAATCCTTTGCGTCGGGACGACTGCATCCTCAAGTCGAATGGGTATAGAGATCGCGCAAACCGTTCGCTTTAGCCCGCATGTCTATGCGAGTGTTGGCGTTCACCCAAATTATGCGCACCAAGCTTCAGATGAAGATTGGAAGAAGATTCGCTCGATGGCGCAGGAGGACCGGGTGGTCGCGCTAGGAGAAACAGGACTCGACAAACATTGGGACGATTGTGATTGGGACACTCAGGTGGCAAACTTAGAACGCCACTGGGATTTGAGTTTCGAAACGGGTCTGCCTGTAATCCTGCATTCACGTGACTGCGAGATGGAGATGCTTGAAGAGCTTGAAAAAGCTTCCGCTCGTTTTGATAAGCCCCTTCACGGAATCATGCACTCGTTCGTCGGGGCCGCGTCTACGGCAGAGCGTTGTATAAAGCTCGGGTTGCACGTTAGTTTTGCGGGTATGGTTACCTACAAAAAGGCGGATGACCTTCGTGCGGTAGCTGCCATCATTCCGGAAGACCGGCTTTTGATTGAGACCGATTCGCCCTATCTGACACCTGAGCCTCATCGCGGACGAAGGCCGAACACGCCTGCGAACGTTATCCATACTGCCGAGTGCATTGCAAAGGCTCGCGGTTGTTCGCTCTCAGAAATCGCAAAACTCACAACAGCCAACGCGTGCCGACTTTTCTCGGTTCCTTAAACTGCTAGCGACAGCGTCTCCATCGAAAAGTGCAGATTGCATTAGTTTTGAGCACTTTCGGTAAGAACAAAAGCGAGGGTGCCAGGCGCTTTGTCGGTTGCTTAACTGAAATTTCCCACCGTGCCGTAGTCATCCTCGCGCCACAACACTTGATAGCGGGTTGCACAATTGGCGATGTTCAACGATCTTATAGAGATTCGGATTAAAGCCTTTCGTTTTCGTTCACAGAACCTTCATCACCAATTTTTTCTATGAAACTCGCCCGTATTCGTACAGCCGCCGGAATTTGCGTGGCTCGTGTGGAAGAACAATTTGTCCAAGTACTTGATCTTTCATCTGCTGGGTTTGCATCACTAAGTGAACTCCTCTCGGCTAGTAATCTTCCCGAAGTCGTCAAGTCGATCGCGTCCATCGGCGATCCTCTTGCAATGGATTCGGTCAACTGGCTTCCGCCGATCGACAATCAAGAAGTTTGGGCTGCTGGCGTGACTTACAAGCGATCGCAAACCGCTCGGATGGAAGAGTCGGAAGCGGCGGCGAGTTGTTACGATCGAGTTTATACAGCCGCACGCCCCGAGCTCTTTTACAAAGCCACTCCGTCCCGCTGTAGCGGTCAAGGTGGATTGCTTCGGATTCGCTCCGATGCAACTTGGAATGTTCCTGAACCCGAGCTCGCGTTGGTACTTAGCCGCGACGCCAAGATCGTTGGCTATACCATTGGCAACGACATGAGTTCGCGTGATATCGAAGGGGACAATCCTTTGTACTTGCCGCAAGCCAAAGTCTATAATCAGTGCTGTGGTTTGGGGCCTTGGATTACCTTGGCTGACGCAATGCCCGAACGGTCCACGATCGGTATCCGCCTTGCGATCCATCGAGGCTCCCAACAAGTCTTCTCGGGTAAGACCTCCATTGCAGAGATGGCAAGGGAGTTTGAAGACTTGGTCCAATGGTTGTTTCGCGACAACGATTTTCCATACGGAGCATTCATGCTGACCGGAACAGGCGTCGTTCCTGATAGCGACTTCACTCTACAAGCAGGTGATTTAGTCTCCATCGAGATTGATGGAATCGGGACATTGACAAACACAATCGTCCAGGGGAAGTAGCCTTCGCTACCAACTCGGACGTACACCAACAGTAACTCTTTTAAGATTTCGGAACAGGCTATATGAGTACAGCAACAACCACCGCTAAATCAGCATCTACCAACACCTCTGGGGAAGCACTGATTTTAATTGACGGTTCATGGCGACCTGCGACTGCTTCTGGTACGTTCTCAGCGACCAATCCCGCAACAGGAATTGCGATTGCTGATAAGTATCCAATCAGCACTTGGAGTGACATTAACGCGGCGTTAGACGCATCGGTGAAAGCATTTGAAGAGCTGCGTTGCTTACCTGCCGAGCGAATCGCTAGTTTTCTTGAGTTGTTTGCTTCGAAGATTGAGAAATCCAAAGATAAGCTTGTTGCGATTGCAAACGAAGAAACCGGACTACCTGTTGTTCCTCGGCTTGCGGATGTGGAACTTCCGAGAACTTTCAATCAACTTCGAGCTGCAGCCGCAGCAACGCGAACCGGCTCATGGGCTCAAGCGACGATTGACACGAAAGCAAACATCCGGTCCGTGTATGAAGGCCTTGGACCGATTTGCGTTTTCGGTCCCAACAACTTCCCTTTCGCCTTCAATAGCCTCGCCGGTGGGGACTTTGCCGCAGCCATCGCTGCAGGAAATCCTGTTATCGGAAAATCAAATACTTCACACCCTGGTACCACGAGAGCGTTCGCAGAGCTGGCGTGGGAAGCGATTGAAGAGCTGGATATGCCACGCGGAATGGTTCAGTTAATCTACAGAACAAGCCACGAAGACGGGGAGCGATTAGTTTCCGACATCCGTGTGGGTGCAACAGGTTACACTGGCAGCAGACACGCTGGTTTAAAACTCTACGAAGCTGCTTCAAAAGCCGGCAAACCGTTTTATGCGGAATTATCGAGCGTGAATCCAGTTGTGATTTTGCCTGGGGCTTTGAAAGAGCGGCGCGCAAAGCTGGTCGAAGACTACGTCGCAAGTGGTCTAGCAGCAGTGGGACAAATGTGTACAAGCCCCGGAATAGTTCTCTTGATCGAATCGCCTGAAGCAAGCTCGTTCGTTGAAGAAGTGTCTGACAAGTATAAGTCGGCGGCTGCAGGAACGCTTCTCAGTCGATCTGTCCAGCAATCCCTTCATCGAAGCGTTCAGTCGCTTGTAAGCTTCGGTGCAACACTTGTTACCGGTGGCGAAGTCGTTCCGGGCGATCGATGTGCGTTGACCAATACAATTCTAAAAGCAACTGGAAAGCAGTTCTTAGAATCACCCGAAAAATTCCAAACCGAAGCCTTCGGCAATGCGGCTTTAATGGTTGTATGTTCGGACCTCGATGAACTTCACCAGATTCTTCGATCGCTCGAAGGTAATCTTACTGGATCGATTTACTCGCACACCGGCAATGACGACGACGCCGCTTATTCAGTGATCAGCAAAACACTTGTTTCTAAGGTCGGCCGTTTTCTCAATGACAAAATGCCTACCGGAGTTGCCGTAACGGCCGCGATGAATCACGGCGGACCATACCCGGCCACTTCACACCCGGGTTTTACTGCGGTTGGAATTCCCGGCTCCATGTTGCGTTTTGCAAAGCTGACCAGCTACGACGCAGTCCGACAAGATCGACTCCCTTGGTTACTTACTAACAAGAACGCCACTGGAAAAACATGGAGAAGCATCGACGGTCAATGGACCGTTGCTGATGTCGCTTCGTAACGAATTTTTGCTGTTACATGAATGGCAGGATTAGCTACCAGCTCATCGCCCAAGCTTGATCTCGTTTATCAATTATCAATACAGCAGGTTGTGGGTTAGACCTTCCAATTTGAATTATTCTCACGGAACAGAGTGTCAATATCGTGTCAGTACAACGAACCATCGCTGAAGTGTTACATCGACCTGCAACTGAGGGGCTGAAGTTTCTTCCTGAGGGCCCTTATCCATACCGTCCGCACCAATTCTCCTGGGTAGCCATCCAGCTTGGGCCCGAGGAAAAAGTCGGTGCGATTAACGTGTTCGATTGGAGCAAGAAAACCAATCAAGCATTCACGCTCCCAGGTCGACCTGGGTTTGCTTTCGCGACAGATGTGCCCGGTACATTTGTCGTCGGTTGCGAACATCAGATCGGATACTTCTCAGTACTCGATGGCTCATGGAAACCGTTTGTGAATGATGTGGATTCCGACAAACAAGGAACGATTATTAATGACGGTTTGATTTGTGGTGAGAACTTGATATTCGGCACGAAAGATTTGGAGTTTAAGACGAAGAAAGCTGGTTTGTATCTATTTCGTTCGGCTGATCGAAAGCTGATTCGCCTACGAGATGATCAAGTTTGTAGCAACGGAAAAGCTGTTGTAGAGATCGACGAGAACCGCGTTCGACTTTTTGATATCGATTCACCAACGCGCAAGATTGTCTCCTACGACATCGATATTGCACTCGGGACTTCTTCCGAAGCAACTGTTGTTGTCGACCTTACTGATGATGCAGCAGTACCGGACGGGATGATCCTAACACCTGATGAGAAAAGCTGTATTGTCAGCATGTACAATCCTAACCCCGCCGACCACGGCGAGACCCGTCAGTACTCGCTATCGAATGGCTCGTTAGAACAAGTTTGGATTACGCCAGGATCTCCTCAGAACACTTGCCCGCAGCTTTTCGCATTTCAGGGAAAGGCTTACTTGGTTATCACCACGGCGGTCGAGCACATGGCGGCAGAGCGACGAAGTTTGTCGCCGGAAGCAGGTAGCATATTTCATTCAGTTACCGATTTCGATCCTCAAGAATTGAAATCACCCCTTTTCAAAGCTTTTGCCGTGTAAGTCTTGGCTACTCCAAGTAACTGACAGGCATTACAAATAAAAGCGACAGGCAAATTGCAGCGGTCAGTTCAATGCCTAGACAATCTATTCGCGATTCACTTGGATCTTGTTTTTGTTTCTCGCAACGGTTTTGCGCAGCGAGTTTTCAAAACTTTAATATGCGAAGTCATAACCACTTAACGCTGAGTTCGTTACAATAAATTCTAGAAGGCTCAGGACGAGGTGATG
>JAIYDQ010000299.1 GCA_027487375.1 Planctomycetaceae bacterium | reverse complement strand
TGACTTTTTCACGGTTTAACTCGGTACCGGTTATAATTGAATGTCGTATCCCTTTGGATTCCAGTTCGCGCTACTCTCAAATACGCCTTCCTGTGGGTAATGCGATTTGCGAAAGCGAAGTCTCTTCATAAACGATTCATTGAAGACAACAACCTAGGCAGGTTTTACAGATGCAATGGAAGACACTTTTTATTCTCACAAGTTCCTTCGTGCTTGCGTTGGTAGATGCAGCCCACGCAGACGTTTCAATCGTTACAAACGATTCCAAAGGACAGGCATCAGCAGATATCAATGAACGATTGAATCGGTTAACTGGCCAGAATCAAACATTGTTCAATGCACGCGAAGCATTCAACGCTAAGAAATTGCAAGAATGCGAAAAATTGATCGAGAAGGCGAAGTTATCTGTACTCGATCTTCCCGCCACAGATCTTGTTATCGCACGCTGGATGGTCGACAGCAACCAACTTGCAGCTGGAATTGCTCGAGTCGAGAGCTACATTGTTAAAAAGCCAGACGATGCGGAGGCCTACCTCTTTTTAGCCGAAGTTGCTTTTCGCTCTGGCAGATGGACTGACGCCTGGGCGATTTTGCAGATGGTCGAACCACTCATAGTTCGCTCAATCTCTGCAACGCCCAAAACACCAGAAGACGACAGGTCGAATTTTCTTTACCTGGATTTGTTAAAACTTCAGGGCGAAGTTGCAGCAAGCAGACAAGACTTGGCAACTTCCAAAGCTGTCTTTCAGCGACTATCAGACCTCCAACCGGACAAGGGCTACCCTAAATGGGCGTTGGGGCGACTGTCTCTAATCCAAGGAGATACCCCTGCGGCATTCAAGCAGTTTACCACAGCTAGAAAACTCGATGCAAAACTACCGCAGCCGGAACTGACTATTGCAATCGCCCTTGGTACCTCGGCTGCAACAAGTGCCGAGTCGGAAAAATGGTTCCGCAATGGTCTCAAAGCTGACTCTGCTACTGCCGTGAATTGGGTTGAGTATTCCAAGTGGCTAATCCTACAAGATCGTCCACAGGAGGTGATTGAGCTTTCGGCAAAGTTGAAGCCCGAATGGACGAGCGTTCGCGAGGCAAAGGTTCTTCTTGGATTAGCCCATCGTTACTTGGAGAACTGGGACTTGGCCGAAGAAATCTTTAAGGAGCTTCATCATCAAAACGCAGATGACATTGAATCTGGAAACCATTTGGCACTGGTACTTGTCGAGCAATTAGATGAAGGTAAGCGAGCTCGCGCTAAACAACTTAGTGATGGTAATCTTGTGCGAGCTCCGAATGTGGAAACGATCGTCGCGACCGCAGCGTGGATTGAGTTCAAGCTTGGGTCGATCGATGTCGCTGATAGAATGCTCGGGCAACTTGCAGCCTCAACGGTCATCTCTCCCCAAACTGCATTCTATGTTTCGCAAGTTCTAGAAGCGAGGAACAAAAGCGAGGAGGCAATGTCCGTTTTAAAGTCTGCGTTGAATGCCCCCGGCTTCTGGCCGCAACGCCGCGCGGCCATGATCAAGATCAGCGCCCCAAAACCTGAAGCGAATTTCAATTCCGCAAAACCTGGTGCTGCAGCTACCAATCCTGCCGTGAACTCGCAGAAGTAGTCTCGATTAACCACCATCTATCTTTTCTTATGCTGATGGATTTTCCGTGTCGTGTTTGAGATGGCCTGCTTCCATATGCCTGCTTCCGTATGATGGTATAACGCAATAGCGGTATGCCCCAGGTCTTCGCAGCATCAAGAAATTGGTAACGTTGGTTCCATCCTTCGAAGATATACCAAAATCTCTACGCTTCTTCGAGTTTGACGGCAGTGCTTGAGATTCTTGCGGAGAGATTCTTTTCCGCGGAGGCTTTCGATGCTGCCGATGTTTTTGCAGCTTGGGCGTTCCAATTTTGCGCCCATTCGGGGTGCAGTTTGGTCCATTGTTTGATCGAACTCGCCAACGGTTCGTCTCCGGTGACTTGGACTTCATCACCCGATAGTGATTCGATGGTGACGCTCTCTTCGGCGTTGTCACTAAGATTAGAAACCAAATCTTGAATCGCTTGCAGAAGGTCAGCCAGAGTTGGTGAGTCTTTACTTGCAGAAGGTTTGATCGCGTCTGAAGTCGACCTATGAGCCCCAGAAACTCGATCCGACTTCGCTCCAATCGCTAAATCGTCATTCAAATCGCCGTTTGATTCTTCGGGGGAATCGTTAAGAGTTGCTACGAAGTCTCGACCAACATCTGCAATCCCGCTTGCCAATCGACTTGCGAAGCGAGTGGCCGGTACAGCAATAAGGGCGGTTGTTGAAAGCGAAATCATTGAACTCGCCAAGTTTGAAAGCGAATATAGCGAACGTCGATTCTTCTGGCGGCCAACTCGCCCGAGCGATTCACTCATGGACGACAATCCAGAGCAGGCGGTCCGAGCATTCCAGAGACCAACTCGATTCGTAACTTCGGCAGCTTGTAGCAATAAAGTTGAGTTGAACGACCCGTTTCGCCTTAAAAAGCCGCATTTGAGCAACCAGGCAAAGCTAGCTCATCTGAAAACAACTCGATTGTCCATGATCCATTTTTACGAGCGTTACCTTTCGTGTCATAACAGGAATCACGGGTTCGCTTAGACTTGCGTCTGAGTGAGCCCTATGATTTGTCGAAAACTTCCAGCGTTCTTGTCTTTCTGAAGTTTTCCAATCGGCACCCTAGAGTACGGTCTGAGTTGGCTGAAGCTTCTGAAAATCGCGGTGCTGAAAATCGCATCTCCCATCGCGATTTATGTACAATACAGATCCCCCAAATTTACTCGCCCTTGTGTCATGGGCGTTGTCATCCCCGCCTCCTCCCTCTCTGTTGCATTTAAAAAGTAAGCCATGAACCTCTCCCTTAAAGCCTTGGCCGTTCTTATTTCGGTATGTTGTGGGATCGCTCAGGTCCAAGCGGACCGCCCAAATATCTTGTTCATCTTCTCTGATGATCATGCCCAGCACGCGATTTCCGCGTACGGCTCCAAGGTCAATAAGACACCTCATTTGGATCGGATTGCAAAGGAGGGAGCCCGATTTACCAATTCGTTTGTGACCAATTCCATCTGTACCCCCAGCCGTGCAACGCTACTGACTGGACAATACTCGCACTTGAACGGCGTTCCGGTTTTCAATCAATTTGATGGCTCGCGTGATCATGTGGCCAAGCAACTGCAAGCCGGAGGATATCACACCGGAATCATTGGCAAGTGGCACCTCGGTTCAGATCCGACTGGTTTTGATCGATGGATCGTTTTGCCTGGGCAGGGAGTATACAAGGACCCAGTCTTTCTCGTTCCTTCCGGCAAAGTGACGATCGAGGGGCATTGCACGGAGGTCACCACTGATTTAGGAATCGACTTTATCAAGACTCGCCCACAAAACAAACCATTCTTCTTGATGTTGCATCAAAAGGCACCTCACCGAGGTTGGGAGCCTGATGAACGCAATAAAGCACTTTTCAAGGACAAGGTTTTTCCGGAGCCCGACACGCTTTGGGACGACTACGCGACACGACCGACGGCACTGCCGATGAACGAACAGACCGTTGCGCGGGATTTAACCCGTCGTGACTTGAAACTAGAACCACTCGCCGATTTGAAAGGCCCAGCGTTAGCAAAATGGTTCAACTACAAGCCAATGGAGCTCACAATCGAAGGCAAAACGCTCACCGGGAAAGAGCTAATCAAATGGAAGTATCAGCGGTACATGCAAGACTATCTCGCATGTGTTCAAGGCGTGGATGATGGTGTCGGCAAGGTTTTGGATTACTTGGACAAAAATGACTTAGCCAAGAACACGATTGTCATCTATTCCGCAGACAACGGTTGGTACATGGGCGACTTGGGCTTGTACGACAAACGCTTTATGTACGAACCAGGTCTGCACGTACCGCTTCTTGCTCGTGGTCCGGGAATCAAAGCGAATAATGTTTCCGACCAGTTTGTCTCCAATATTGACCTTGCCCCCACCTTCTTGGACTTAGCCGGGCTCCCGATTCCGACGTCGATGCAGGGAAGGTCGATTGCGAGGCTTCTCCAAGGGGAAGTCCCCTCCGACTGGCCGAAGACAATGTACTATCGCTATTATCACGACCCAGGACACCACAATACGGTCGCTCATCTAGGGGTTCGAACAGCGACCCATAAGCTGATCCACTTCTGGAAGCAAGACAAGTACGAGATGTACGATCTCGTCAAAGATCCAACTGAGCAAAACAACTTGCTTTATTCTGCAGAGAGCGCTAAATCGCCCGAAGTTGCAGCCAAGTTTTCTGAGCTGAAAGGTGAAATCGCTCGTTTACAAAAGGAGTATCGCGACGACGGCCAGTTCGCCGATCCATCCACCTGGCCTAACACGGGAGCCGACGGGCCATTCAATGCAAAGCCACCGCTGGGAACGAAAACTGTTTCCGAAGCAATTCTTCTTTCGCAGCCAAGTTCTAGTGGCAGCTAGAGATGATAAGACCATTTTAAAGCAAGCTCAGCAAAACCGATGGGCTTTGGTCCTGAACGCGTTACTACGCTCGATCGAGCGTAGTGACTCCAGGGCCCCCCATTCTGGCGAACGTGGCTCCCCCCGAGATCGATCTTTAGAAAAAGATCCACTGAATTGCGAAATGGCAGTTCTATCGCTCTCGAAAAGGCTGTGCGGGGTCAATCTACGTCCTTTCTTGCGAATAGAACGCGATTTGGAAATCGATAACAACACTTTTTGTGTTTTTCGTAGTATTCCAATTGGCATTAAGGCGACAGCAATATCCTCTGCGCGTTCCCGATGGCAAACTGCAACGACTGGCAAAAAAGTTCCGATTACAGCGATTAAGCCCATCAAGACACCTGTAGAGCTGTAGTTGCAGAAATTTTCCTTAAGAAATTCATCTTGTTTACGTCCTAGCGATAAGGTTTCCGATGCTATGTTTGCCAGTCCATAAAAAGATTCCAGGGGTCTGATCAACTTTTGGTGTTCGTTGGACTCGTGACCGACTGTGGCGGTTGGTCTTACAAGTTTTACTACAAAGCGAAAACACTCGATTGAGTCGGCGATTGCCTTCCAAAAGAGATGATTGCGAGTAGACAGTTCACCTTGCATCGGATGACAGTGCAATGCTTCGAATGTTCGAGGCCAGAGAGAGATAGTTTCAGAGCACCAACGCGTGCTGGGAGCTATTTAGTTAACGCTCCATAGTTAGCTCTTTCTGATTTCGCACCTACTTCGAACCTCAATCTGTTGGGAGTTTTTTTAGCATGACAAGAATTAACACAAATATCAGCTCGTTGACCGCTCAAACTCGTCTTCAACGGACTAATAACGACCTACAAACTTCGCTCACTCGTTTGAGCACCGGTCTCCGAATTAATAGCGGTAAGGACGATCCGGCAGGCTTGATCGCCAGTGAATCGCTTCGAAGCGATATCACTAGCTTGAACAAAGCCCTATCCAATACGCAACGCGCAGGACAAATCATTGCGACCGCTGACTCGGCTCTCGGTCAGGTCAGCAGCTTGCTCAACGACATTCGTGGTCTGGTCACTGAAGCAGCTAACAGTGGTGCTTTGAGCGATGACGAAATCGCTGCGAATCAGCTCCAAGTCGACAGCTCGCTTGAAGCTATCAATCGAATCGCACAAACAACAACATTCCAAGGCCGAAAGCTTCTTGATGGTAGCTTGGACTTTATCACCAAGGCCGGAGCAGGCGCAGCCGGAACAGCCTTTTCCACAAACGTTTCGGATCTGCAAATCGACCAAGCCAATCTTGGTACAGCAGGAAGCGTAAGCATTAATGTGAGTGTGACCTCTGCAGCTACCCGTGGTTCGATTACGAATTCCGGCATTGCTGCTTCCACGACACCAGCCAAGGCAACTGGCCAATTGACATTCGGAACGGACGCTGCGACTGTTGATACGACCCTCGACATCGTTCTTGACAAGGCGTTTGTTGTCGGTGCTGAAGCGACCAAGAACGTGTCACTTGCCAACGCCTTCACCCCTGGCGCAAGCGCGAAAGCTACCGTAAGTCTGGCTAGCGGCGTTGGTTTCCGAATCACAGCAGAAGACGGTAAGCTTGCGGATGGAAAAATCGGTAACTACACGACTGTGAAATTTAATACGGTCGCTAACGGTACTGACAGCAGTGGTTCATACGACGCTGGGACGAACACCCTCACCTTAAATATCGAACGCGGTGCTGTTTTCGGTGATATCTTAACTGACTTGAACGCGGATGCGAATCTCGCAGATTTCGCATTCGATAACGGCACCGGCGGTTCGACACAAACAACCATCGCCGACGGTGTTGGATTCGTCAGCGGGCTTTTCGGAGGTGCCGGCGGATCGGGTACGGACACATTGTCCTCTACGGCAACAGTATTCAAATTGACAGCCGTCAACGGAGGGGCTGCAGACGGAAAGATTGGGGATTCAACAACGGTTGAGTTCACCACCGGTGGCAGCAACGCCGCTACATACGACTCGACAACTAATCGAATATTGGTGACAGTTGCCGCAAATGCGACGATCGCCGACATTGCCGCGAAAATCAATTCGGACATAGGTACAATCTTCCGGGCTACGGACGTTGCAAACGGAACTTACAAGTACGCTGCGGCCGATAATGGTGTGAATAGCGGTGCATTTTCGGGTGGTAGTAACACCATTACCCCAGCTTCGATACGAGTTACGGCCAAGCAGGGTGGTCCTGCCGGCGGTTCAGTCGGGAAGAATACGAAGTTCGTTTTCCAAGATGTGGATGCACCTGGAGATGCGACTTCAGCGGCATACAACGCTAACACCAATACACTTACCGTCAAAGTTGCTGCCGGAGCAACAATCAATGATGTCGCAGCGAAGATCGAGGCCAACGACGTTTTCATCGTAGACGAAACGCTGATCGAAAACGGTACTGCAAGATTTGCGAGAGATATTGCTGCTAACGACGGTGACTTCGGTGCTGGTGCAGTAACGACAACGGTAATTGGAACTGCTGGTAGTGAGTACGACGGAAAGATTGTTATCCAGTCCAAGAAGAACGACGCTGCATTCAACAAGACGGTTACTTTCAGCAAAGTAAACTCCGTTGCCGCTGGGGAAGCGCAAGCCGTGCTCGATGGGTCTGGAAATATTATCGTCCGCGTGAACGATAATAGTTCCGTCGAGCTTTCCAAGATTGCCAATGCGATCAATACTTTGGCAGATTACACCGCTGTCTACACCCCTGGAACGGGTTCTCAGGGCAACCAAAAGTTCGACGCAGTCAATGACTCCGACCCAACGATTGCAAACCTAACAGGTGGCGACCAAGGCGGAGGACTGGCAGCAAACCTCGCGTTTAACCTGAGCGGTGCACGCGGTTCACAGGAGTTCCAATTCGATAAAGGCGCTTCCTTACAAAACGTGGTCGATGCGATCAACGCAAGTAAGGATGCGACTGGTGTCGAAGCCGAAATTGCGGCGGGTATCCTCAAACTCAATAGCACTCTCTACGGTTCGAAGGCTGCTGTTTCGCTAGAAGTGATCAGCGAAGGTGCAGGCGGAACATTCCGCTCTGGTTTGAGTGCTACTCGTGCAACCGGAACTGATATCGTGGCTTCGGTCAACGGATATGCAGCAACCGGCGACGGCAACACGCTATCGTTGAACACATCGACCTTGAACTTGAAACTTACCTTGACTGCAGGTTCGACAGACGCTGTCGCCTTCGACATCACCGGTGGTGGAGCTCTCTTCCAACTCGGCGGCGACGTAGTAAGCAACCAACAAGCTCGACTTGGTATTGGTTCGCTTTCGACAGCCAAACTTGGTGGTGTATCGGGACGATTGTTTGAACTCCAAGGTGGACGTGCCAAGAGCTTGGTAAACGATATCACTGGAGCAGCCAACGTCATCGACGAAGTCATCAATAAAGTCACCGGTCTTCGCGGTCGATTGGGTGCGTTCCAACGTACTACTCTCGAAAGCAACACGGTTTCTTTGAATGACACGTTGACGAACCTCAACGAAGCACAAAGCTCGATTCGTGATGCGGACTTCGCCAAGGAATCTGCTAACCTGACTCGTGCACAGATTCTGGTCCAATCCGGCACAAGTGTGCTCGGTATCGCTAACCAGAGCTCGCAGTCAGTTCTATCGCTTCTTCGATAAGCGTTTGAAGCTTAGAGAATTAAGAAATCGCGACCACGGTTCTCGTGGTCGCGAATCCTGAACTCGGATGATTATGCTTCGAACAGATTATCAGAGCTCAATTCTCGACGGTTGTTATTTCCCTTACTTGCCATAAGGGCTTTGACTTCTTTGTCGATACTCAACAGTGGTTGAGTGGTGCGTCGCTGCAAAAGAACTGAATACATAGATCATTAAAGGCTTCCCGTTGATATCCCAATCGACGGGAAGCCTTTTTTTGTTCGTGTAGCAGATATCGTGAGACATTTGTAGTGTTCATCGTTAACACTACTTTCATCGACTTATGAACTCTTACGACGTTTGCTACAACGCAATTCTTAGGTTGGACAAAAGGGCTAGCTTCTTGCCCCCGCATCGCCGCAATACCAGAAGAGGATTGGACCGTTTGTCCCCGAACGCGAAGGTTCTTCGTTAAGCTGATCGGGACGGCTGATGTACTCCAACAGAGTCGATCGAGCCGCTACACATTCTTCTTCGCCTCCTGGGTGCCCGATGTATGCGAGAACAGTTAAGATGCCAGTGGGCTTTAACCAATCGAATGCTTCTCGGATAGCCTTGGCTGTCGATTCTGTTTTTGTTTTAATCGATTGATCCCCGCCGGGCAGATAGCCCAAATTCATCATGACCGCGTCCACGTTCTTGTAGTGCTTGCCAGGAAGAATCGCCGCCCAATCGTCGTGCGATGCTTGAATCAAAACGACCGACTTATCAACGCCCTCGGAGTGAAGCCTGTCGTGCGTGGCCTCAATGGCTGCAGACTGAATATCGATTGCATAAACGATCCCCGTCGGTCCAACGGACTTCGCCAGAAACAATGTGTCGTGACCGTTTCCTGCTGTCGCATCGACCGCGACCATGCCTGCCGAGAGTCTTGCACGAACTAAATCCTGCGCGAGTTGTGTGAGTCTCATACTGGCTTCTTTCGCGTCCTATTCCAAGCAAGCTCCATGTCAATCGGCTTCTGAAACAACATCGCGTTGACCAACATTTCCGCGCACCAAGGTGCAAGCAAAACGCCCTTGGCCCCAAGTCCATTGAGAATCCAAAAATTCGTGTTGCTTGGATGATTTCCCAGCAACGGCTTATGATCAAAGCCAGCTGGTCGAATTGCCGCGCGGTGGTCGACGACTTCAAATGGCAGATTGATAAACGACCGGAGTTTATCCGACAAAATCGAAAGACTCTCTTCGTTGGGGACTCCATTCAATGGTGCCCAACGATAGGTCGATCCGACATAGTACAAACTTTCATCATTGATTCCATCGCCTATCGCAGGTGCAATCCAACAACCAGCGTGTAGAACGCGATCAAGCTTCAATCCAGGAATCCGAACAGTAAGAATGTCTCCCTGTGCTGGGACAAGTTCAATTGGATTAAGCCACGGATTCTGTAACGCACGATGGCCTTCGCAAAAAACAATCTGTTTACATCGAATATCGACTGATTCTAATAAGATCATCTCTCCATCGATTGCAACCTCGGTTGACATATCGATCGAAGCAGTGGAAACACTATTCATCGATTCAAAATGATCGAGTGAAGCTTTCAGAAAATCTGCTGTCAGCAATCTTGCAGCCTGTGGCATGATAAATCCTCCATAGGAAGCGTGGACTGCTGAACTCCATCTTGATTGTTCAAGCTCAGATTCAAAACGGTTCTTTGAGCCAATCAGCGCATGAGAATAACTTCCTGAATGATCAGACGGATATCGAATGTCAAAGCGATCCCGTTCTTCTTGAGAAGCAAACAAGCGGATCGAGGGCTCGATTTTCCAAAAGTTCCTTTGAGTGACTTGTTCGCACTTTTGATAAAACTGTGAAACGATCGAAAAAGCCTTGTCCCAAGCCCAGGTCTCGACATGCCTCGCGCCGGTGATGGGAGTGACCAAACCGGCCGCAATCCGAGAGGAACTTCCCAAGCCTCCTTCGTCAATCAGAGCAAATTCGCGACCTCGATTTATAAGGCTCCATGCGATCGCAGTTCCCGCAAGTCCTTGTCCTATAATGACTGTTTCCACATCTCTCATGAGAAGCTAATTTACCCGAAGCCCACTGAGACCGGTATGGTTTGTTCCAACCAATGTTCCACGGAATGCAATCCTCGCGATCAGGAAGACGCATTACCATGATTCTTGCGAGGTTTCGCGGCCGCCGGAAGAATCGGACATAAGTTTACTTTTCGTTGGATCTGGTCATAATGAGCCCAAGCGTTCCGGCCGTTGGATCGTATTGATTCGAAACGATTGGTCGATTTGCTCCCACCTGACTTGCTAGTCTGTTTTTCGTCATTAGGCGGATATCGCTCATGAAATCTATGCTTCTCTTTGGACTTGCGATTTTCGTTTCCTCGCAACTCTTGCAGGTTAACTTGGCCGACGATTTCGTGCCCAGACGACAAGCCAAAGTGCCTGGACCTGCGTTGTCCCCCGAGGAAGCACTCAAGAAGTTTACGGTACCAGATGGTTTTCGAGTTGAGTTGGTTGCAGCCGAGCCGGACATCATGAATCCAGTCGCTATGGCTTTCGATGACCGTGGTCGAATTTATGTGACGGAAAGCTTCGAGTATCCGCGTCGCGAGCCTGGTCCCGGGCGAGATCGAATCAAGATCTTAGAAGACACCGATAACGATGGTCGCATGGATAAGGTGACTGTCTTTGCGGAGGGATTGAATATTCCCTCTGGGATTGCTGTTGGGCATGGCGGTGTTTGGGTAGCAAACGCTCCCGACCTCTTGTTCATCGAAGACACCAATGGCGACGATGTTTCTGACAAACAGACCGTTATCGTTTCAGGATTTGGAAGAGACGATGTTCACGAAGTACCTAGCGGCTTAACCTGGGGACCAGATGGTTGTTTGTATGGACTCAACGGAGTCTTTAATCCGTCGAGGATTGTTCAAGATGGTAAAGCATGGGACTTCACTTGCGCGATGTGGCGTGTCGATCCAAAGACACGTAAGTTTGATCTGTTTTGTGAAGGGACTAGTAACCCTTGGGGTATCGCTTTTGATAGTGAAGGCAGCGCCTTCATCAGCGCCTGTGTGATCGACCATCTTTGGCATTTAAGCGAAACCGGATATTACCACCGCCAGGGCGGGCCGTATCCGAGTCACACTTGGAAGGCAGAATCGATTGTAAAGCACAAGCATCAGATGGCTGCTTACTGTGGGATCGAGTATGTCGACTCGCCTGTTTATCCAAGCTCCTTCAATGACAAACTGTACATGGGGAACATTCACGGTACGTGCATCAACTCCGACCGCGTGGAACGAAGTGGTGCCACTTACAAAGGATTTCCCGAGCCTGACTTTATGACTGCGGATGATGTCTGGTTTATGCCCGTTTGCCAAAAGATGGGCCCTGATGGATGTTTGTATGTCCTAGATTGGTATGATCGCTACCACTGCTATCAAGATGCAAACGCTGATCCCAAAGGCGTTGACCGTGGGCATGGGAGGCTCTATCGCGTGACCTATGGCGATAAACCTAAACCACCGATGATGGACATATCGAAGCTATCCAATGATTTGCTTTTGCAGGAACTTCGCTCTTCTAACATCTATCATCGGCAACGAGCTCAGCTAGAGATTGCTGAACGCAACGTTGCGACGACCGATAAAGCGTTTGCTGAAAAGCTGGCTGCTATGTCAATGGATATGGCGATACCAAGCAAGTATCGTATGCACGCGGCGTGGTCGCTATCTGGCAGCGGCCCCGTAGCAGAACCAGCTCTCATGAGTTGGTTGAATAGCGAAGATCCACTCCTTCGCGCTTGGGGCGTTCGAACCATTGGTCGGATGCAACAAACGGTTGCGGTGGTCCCCCAAAACAAAGTAAGCGATAAAGCAATCGATACCGCACTTGCGTTAGCCTCCGACTCTGATCCTCGTGTCCGCATTGAAGTCGCGGTCGCAACTGCAAAGATTGATCCCAAACGCGTCACATCAACAATGCTCAACGTTCTGGACCATAGTGTCGAGGATGCGATTCTCCCGAGAGTGGTTTGGCAGAACTGGTACCCACGTTTGAAAGAGGATCAATTACAAGTTCTCGCCGCATTTGAAAAAGCAAGCCTCGCTAGGGATTCATTGCTGCTTACTTTAGCGCCCCGCATTGCAGACGTATGGATGTCATCGGTAAAGCCGACCATGGAATCTGCTGAAGATCAAAAGTCGCTGAAGGCTGTACTTCGATTGGCCGCCTTAGTCCGCGAAAAGTCTTCCGATGATGCTGCAGCAACAATCGGATCTATCATTGCCAAGACACAAAATAACGAGCTTCGTGGCGACATCTTTTCGACAATTATCAGCACTTGGTTCCAAGGCAACGAGTTCAGCGAAGGCAGTCAGTTGAAACTCGCGAGTGGTTTCGTCGATTCGGTCGCCGGAGCCGCGAAAGACTCGTCCAATTGGGGACGAAATATTCAACAACTCAAAATGGCGATCGGCGACTCGGAGGCAATCACGCAGGCCGAAGCGATCATACTCGATCCAACCAAACCTACTGAATTGCGCAAGTCACTTTTAAAGACGGTCGCTCAGAAGTCTCCTGATACGGTATCGAAAAGCCTCTTGCTTTTGCTGAATCAGCTCGAGAAAAAGAACTCAGTTAACACGGGTTTGCGAGACACTATCTTGGACCTCGGGATTTCAAAGGCTCGCGATCAAGACACTGTACTCTTGATTGAAAGGTTGCCGAAATTAGATCCTGGCATCCAAGCAACCATTGCCGAGCGGATGAGCCAACGCAGTACGACCGCGCTGCCCTTGTTAAACGAGATTCTTGCGGGACGATTCCGGAAGGAGCTAGTGGGACCCAACCAAGTCCGCTCGCTTGCCGAGAATACATCACCGGCGATTACCGATGCCGTTCAAAAAATCTGGGGAACCGTCAATACGAAAGGCTCCGGGCAGCGTCAGAAAGTGGTTCGCGAATACGGAAACTTCTTGAAGTGGGATGCAAGGGGTGATGCGAAAAAAGGGCTTATTGTGTACGATCGAATCTGTGGTCAGTGCCACGTCATGCACGGTCGCGGCTACGAAGTCGGACCCAATATCACTTCCAACGGTCGTGGGTCATTCGAGCAGTTGGTAGTCAGTGTGTTTGACCCCAGCTTGGTAATCGGAGAAGCCTATAAGAGCATGACTGTTTTAACGACCGATGGGTTGGTGCTGACAGGTCTTTTAGTCGAAAAAACCGATCAAAAGGTTGTTTTAAAACTCCAGGGTAACAAGCTGGAAACGATATCAACTGAAGATATCGAGGAAATCAAACAAAACGAAAAATCATTGATGCCCGAGGGTATCGAAGAGCAAATGACACGACAGGAAATGGCGGACCTGTTTGCGTTACTTTCATTAGAAGGACCGCATGATGCGGCTCCAAACACAACCATTTCGGGTACACCGGATGCACTTCATAAGAATAAATAGCTACACATGCCGACATTGGTAATAGGGATTGACGAAGCGGGGTATGGCCCCAACTTAGGGCCTCTCGTGATTGCCGCGACGGCTTGGTGGTTGGATTCAACAAAGGCCCCTTCAGAGAGAGCTAACCCTGATACTCCGTATGCGGAAGTATTGCACGAATGCTTGTTGCCAGAGTTTCTTGCAAGGCCGTTTCGGTCACTTAGGCCGCATGTTCCGCTTGGTGATTCCAAGGTGATTCACCAAGGTTACGATGGGGTCGTCTCGGTTGAGATCGGAGTGCGATATTGGCTTCGCTTCTGCAATCAACATCAGATGGGTTTTGATGATTTGATTCATCAAATCGCACCATCGAGTGCATCTCGATTGGAATCTATTCCTTGGTATGACGCCGAATTGATTTCACCCGAATCACCTAGTTCAATTGCGTCCGCAGAGAAACTCCGTGAATTTTGGAACTGCGGCTCGTTTATCGCCGATTGCGATGAGAAGATTCAATCGATGGGAATTCAATTCCTAGGGCTCGCTACGGATATCATCGACGAACCCGAATTCAATTTGCGAACTGAAGTTCATGACAACAAGTCAACATTGCTTAGCATTGCTTCAATCGGTTTAGCGAACGAACTTCTAGAACGGGTCCTACCCCAGATTGTTGCGTCGCTACCAAAAAGCGACAGGAGTTTTGAGATTCAATTTTATTGCGACAAACACGGTGGAAGAAATCGATACCAAAGTGTTTTGGAAGACGTACTCAACAATCACTCCTTCACGGCAATTCAAGAGGGCACAGATCGATCGGACTACCTGGCGATGTATCGGTCACCGCTGATTGATACCGACGGCTTGCAGGAAATTCCAATGCACTGGAGCTTCCTTGCAAAGGGGGATCGATTAGTGCCGATTGGTTTGTCCTCCATGGCAGCCAAATGGTTTCGCGAGGAATTAATGGCTAGATTGAATCGCTTTTGGCAGTCGCACCTTCCACGACTCGCCGCGACCGCCGGTTACCCGGTCGATGCGAAACGCTTCGCAACAGCGATTCAAGCAACCGCAGATGAGCTGAAACTAGATCGAAATAGTTGGTGGCGATTGCGATAAGACTAGCACAATAGTCGTCATTGAAAGGCTGTAGCGTGCTTTTGCTTTTCGAGGACTAATCCTGGATGATTAAATGGTTCGCTTGATACCTCCTCGATCCAGTACGAGAAATGCCTGACTAATACTAACGTCGCGACAATTCATAGCAGCCTAAGTCACTTGAAGTTTCGGCCCCAAAAATGAGGCAATGTTGATCAAATCAATTTCTTGAATTTGGCATCAATCTCCCAAGCACCATAACTTATGTCATCATTTAAGCGAATACTCGCCGAATGTGCGCTTTGCTTTGTCGCATTGAATGCAACGGTATCGGCTGACGAACCGCTATTACGTGGTTTCCAGTTATCCAGCCCGTTTGAGGAACAAGTTCGATGGACGCAAGTTGATTGTGGCGTTCGCGTCTTTGTGAATGCTAGAAGGCAGCTTTCAAGTGCACCGCGAAGAGTTGTCATTTTTGCAACACCAAATGGTAACACGATAGAGCAGACTCTAGGATGCCAAGCAGCAAATGGTGTCGATTGGCATTTCCAAATCCAACATGTGGCCGCGCAGATACGAACACTGCGTGATATCGATCCCGATCATGAATGGATTCTAGCAGTCGTCCAAGCTCCCAAATTGAGCTGGCCCCAGTTTCGAAAAGAGAACTCATCGGCCGCGAAAATCATCCATAAACTAGTCGACGATCTCAAAGCAGATTGTGCAGGTGACGATATTGTCCTGAGTTGCCACAGCGGTGGAGGCGCGTTTCTATGGGAGTACATTGCTCATGTTGAAGAAATACCTGATGAGATTTGCAGGATTGCATTCCTAGATGCTAATTATTCCTACTCGGACGAGGCCGGACATGGAGATCGACTACTCCACTGGTTGCGAAAATCGCGTCACAATCATCTTGTTGTAGTCGCCTATGATGATCGAGAGATCGAACTCAACGGAAAAAAAGTGATCGGACCAGACGGTGGTACATGGCGAGCTACGGAACGCATGCTTGAAAGGTTTCGCCGCGAAGGTGGTTTACGGGAGCAAGAGCACGGTTTGTTTAAACACGTTGTTACACAATCCGAACAAGCAAACTTCTTTATGCATCGCAACCCGCAAAACAAGATACTCCACACAGCATTAGTTGGTGACATGAACGGCATTCTAAGCAGCCTTACGGTTGGTTCACGGCACGATGAATCATGGGGTAAGCTCGGTGGTTCACCTGCATATATCAAGTGGATTCAAGAGAAACAATTCGCGGAGCGCAGAGGCGATCTGGCATTCGTTCCCGATAACGTAGCAGCGAAAACTCTTGCTGCACCACCAAGAAAGCCAACGGCGGTTTCCGGTTCCGAATTTGCAAAGAGCATTGCAGAAGTTCCAATTGCCGAACGAGAGACGGCCGTGTTACGTGAGTTGCTATCTGGCAACATACCATCCGCGTCGCGAGTGCTCACGCCTGTCCATGTACAAGGCAAAGATTCCCTCGGTAACGCTCATTGGGCGATTGTGTTCGCCATGTCAGATTACTTGGCTGTTGGAACTGACGAGGACTCGCTTCGCATGCCGCTTTCGCCGAATGTTGCCTTACAGGTGGCCGAAGCGTTTGGGACAGTGTTACTCACAACGAAACTTTCTGACGATGTTTTTGCTGCAGCAACCGCTCGCCTGATTCCAAGCCCTTTGACGAAAGATCGCGAAGCAGTTGCATCCTTTCTCGAGCACCATATGCTCATTGACAACCAACTGAGCGGCTTTCCCGATAAACGTTTGATCGCGGGAATCAAGAAAGACATTGTATTCAGCAATAGGATGCAACAGCACAAGAATGATCGAGTTGCGATTTACGGATGGCATACGAACGTGGGTCAGCCAATCCAGGAACTTTATCTTGGACATAGGGATTCGTACGTCGACTACAGTCATGGCATCCGATTTATATCCGATCAAGTAATAGTTGATGGCGTACAGATGCCTATCGCAACCGCGCTCAAGTCTCCAGAACTGCATGTTTTGTTCAGTACGGAGGGGGTAGTCGATCTAGACGAAGTTCGAGGAACTTTCTATCTCCCTCGCTAATACAATGGAAATACGCTCGAGTTTTCGGAAGAGCGATGCTGATCACAAGAACAACTTTGGATTTACCTGGTTTATTCGGCACAAGAAACGCCTGATAAGTCCCAAAGCTGCGACAAGTCGCAGCAGTCCAAAGATGTTACAATATGGCTAAAATAACTTTGCCCAAAGGAAGCTTCCATGCTCAAGTTCCTCCCTGTTTTTCTCCTTGTTATTATGACTTCAGTGAATCCGATTGCTGCACAAGAGACGCCTCCGGCTGTTGCAGCGGACGATCCTATCTTAAAAATTTTCGAACCACGACAGTTTAGTGACTCAAGTGGGGCTGTTTTAAACTACCGATTGATGAAGCCCATCGATTTTGATTCCGAGAAGCGGTACCCGTTGGTGGTCTTCCTACACGGAGCGGGCGAGCGTGGGAGCGATAACACCTCGCAATTGAAGCACGGCGCGAAAGAGTTTGCCAAAGAAGAGAATCGTAAAAAGTATCCAGCCTACGTCTTGGCTCCACAATGTCCACGCGGTTTGAAATGGGTGGAAGTAGATTGGTCACAACCAACGAGTAAAATGCCAGAAGCGCCTAGCCAGTCGATGGGTCTGCTTAAAAACCTCGTCGATACGATGTGTGCGAATTCGAACGTAGATGCTTCTCGCGTGTATATTACTGGCCTATCAATGGGCGGTTACGGAACGTGGGATGCGATCTCCCGATATCAGAATGTCTTCGCGGCGGCTGCTCCGATTTGTGGTGGGGGAGATCCCGATTTCGTGAGTCGCTTTGCGAAACTACCCTTATGGTGTTTCCATGGTTCGGATGATCCGGCTGTTCCCGTTGGACGATCACGAGAAATGATCGATGCACTCAAGGCTTTCGGTGCATCGCCGCGTTATACTGAATATGCCGGTGTCAAGCACGACAGTTGGACTGAAACGTATAGAAACCCTGAATTTTTCAGTTGGCTTTTCGATCAAAAAATGGCGGATGCTGATTACTCGGCGACTCCGCAAGAAGACTTAAAGTAGTATTCCCTCTCGTTAGCAAGGATTTATTGATGACAGCACAATTCCAACCTTCTCGAAGAACGTTTGTGAAAACAGTTTCGGCAGGCCTTGCTGCGGGCATTGCAGCAGGCGGGTTTCATTCTTCGAAAGTCGCACGGGGTGATCAGAAGAAGAGCCTTGGCGTTGCTCTTGTCGGACTGGGTAGCCTGAGCACCAAACAAATTGCCCCAGCGCTTCAAAAGACTGGTAACTGTCACCTTGCGGCAATCGTTACTGGCACGCCCGAAAAGGAACAACTTTGGGCGTCAAAATACAATATTGATCGAGCTCACATCTACAACTACGAATCATTCGACAAGATCGTAGGAGATGACGCTGTCGATATCGTTTACGTCGTGCTTCCTAACAGCATGCACGAGGAATACACAATTCGGGCAGCAAAAGCTGGTAAACATGTTTTCTGTGAAAAACCGATGGCAAATTCGGTCGCCGAATGTCAACGAATGATCGATGCTTGCAAGTCCGCAGACCGACAACTGGGAATCGGGTATCGTTGCCAGTTCGATCCACATCACCAAAAATGTATCGAGATGGCAAGAAGCAATGAGTTCGGAACGATGCGCCTAATCGATGCTGGCTTTGGATTCAAGATTGGTGATCCCAAGCAGTGGCGGCTTAATAAACAGCTCGCTGGCGGTGGTGCATTAATGGACGTCGGAATCTACGCTTTGCAAGCTTGCCGTTACCTGACTGGCGAAGAGCCTATCTCAATCACGGCTCAAGAAACGAAAACAGATGCGACGAAATTTGCTCAAGTGGACGAGTCGATTACTTGGACGATGAAGTTCCCCTCAGGTGTGATGGCTCAGTGTGCAACAAGCTACAACTTCAGTGGTATGAATCGATTCAGAGCTTACTCTGACAACGGTTTCATACAGCTCGACCCAGCTTACAGCTATACCGGTATTCAAGGCGAAAGCTCCAAAGGGCCGATCAAGTTCGACCAAGTCGATGCGTTCCAACTAGAACTACAAGACTTCGCAAATTGCATCCTAGAAAACAAGAAATCACGAGTCTCTGGCGAGGAGGGGCTGAAAGATCTCAAAGTAATCGAAGCGATTTATGAATCGATTCGCGATGGAAAGACGATCGTTACCTCGTGAGCATGTGGGTTAAAAGTTCTTTATTGATGCTGGTGCTTGCTGCCTTCGCGGGTTGCGCACCTCAGAGGCAGACGGATAATTCTCTGACTGCAGTAAAGGACAGTCTTGGTACGGCAGGTGGCAGAAGCTTGTCTGTTTCAACAACCGGAATGATCGGCAACTTGGTTGAAATGGTTGGCGGTGAGAATGTTCACAGCGTCACTTTGATGGGAGCGGGTGTTGATCCGCATCTTTTCAAACCGACGCGTGACGATGTAGTCATGGTCAGACAAGCAAAAGCCTTATTCTATAACGGTCTTCATCTCGAAGGCCGGATGGGAGCCGTGTTTAATCATCTTCCACCTTCACAACTCAAACTAGCAATTGGTGAATGGGTTTGGGAGCACCATGGACGCTCGGAGGGAGATCCACTGCACGCCGAAGATCCTCACATTTGGATGGACGTCAGCTTGTGGGCGGAAGCACCGTTGGAGATTGCGAAAACGCTCGCAGCATTGCAGCCCGAAAACCAAAAGGAGCTAACGGATCGCGCCGAGATGCTGCGAAAACAACTTCTGGCACTCGATGAATATGGGCAAAAACTCATTAAGACGATACCGGACAATCAACGAGTTCTGATTACTTCCCATGATGCGTTCCAGTATTTTGGGAAGAGATACAATATCGAGGTTCGTGGTGTTCAAGGCATGTCGACGGAATCGGAAGCAGGTCTCGCAACGATCTCCGAATTAGTCAACATGATTGTCGATCGAGGTATCCCGACGATCTTTGTCGAGTCGAGTGTTTCCAGTAACACTATGCGAGCGTTGGTCGAAGGTTGTGCAGCTCGTGGCAAGCAAATCAACCTGGGAGGGCCGCTCTACGCGGATGCCTTGGGACCGTCGGGGACTTATGAGGGAACCTACATCGGTATGATGGACCATAATTTCCGAGTTATCGCGGCTGGGCTTGGCGGAAAAGTCTCAGACGAACGCTTTGCTCCCTAGTTGCTCTGCGCGACGCTCGAATCAGATGGCTGCAAGACGCTACCGGTTCAAGTCCCGAAGTGATGAAGCGTTAGATTGAGCACGACCGTCAAGGTCGCCACGATGGTGAAGATTCCTCAAGGGGACGGCTTTACCATTTTGGGGAACGTCTCAATCAAGATGTATCTTTTGAGGTTAACGTTGCTTCGTTCTACCTTCGATTGAAATCGGTCATGACTTTTCCTGAGCAAACTTCCGATAAACCCATCGATACTGCGTGTAACGAGAATCCGATCCAACACGGCAGGGGGCGGAGATCGCTTCTAAAGGTT
>JAIYDQ010000392.1 GCA_027487375.1 Planctomycetaceae bacterium | reverse complement strand
ATGGTTTCGAGAGCTCATCATAGGCCGGGTGAAATGTCTGGCGGCGAAGCTCAACGAGTCGCGATCGCGCGGGCGATCGTAACCGATCCCGCTGTAATTCTTGCCGATGAACCTACTGGTGCACTCGACTCGGTAAACAGCGAGCGAATCATGGAGCTGTTTCGCTCCTTGGTTCGCGATCATGGCCAAACACTCATTGTAGTAACTCATGATCTCGAGGTCGCCAAAGCTGCCGATCGTATGATTCGAATGCGCGATGGGATGATCGTAGAAACCGTTCGCTTTCCTCACGGCGACCGAATTGGTTCGGCTGCATCATCATGAAAGAAATCTTTATTCGCCACTGGTTTGAACGACCCGGTCGATTTTTTCTTATCGTACTCGGGCTTATGACATCTACCACCGCGATCGTAACCGTGTTGTGTGCCTCCTACAACGCGAGGGATTCCTACGATCAACTAAACCGAGTAGCGTCGGGAATTCCAGCCATCGACGTCCACCATCGCCGTGGAGATCGATTTGATCCAAAGATAATGGCCGACATTCAATTGCCCTTTCAGGCCGACTCGACAGCCCCGATGCTGTTCCGAGGAACCATTGCAAGGCATGAGGTAGCCCGTTTGCGCTGCGTCGTTCTCGGCTTACCTCTTGCTGACAACTCCTCTACAAGCGATGCGGCTGGACAGCCCTCTAGCTCTACGCTCACCAAGTATTACGACCGAGAAAATCAAGCTCGATTGTTTAATCACCTCGGCATCAAATCGCCTGGTTTGATTGGCAGTAAAGAATGCCTCATCTCAGAGTCCTCTGCGACCAGCTTAGGTTTGCAAACCGGCGAAGAGTTGCAACTCCTATTTCGTCGACGTATCCAGAAGCTGGTAGTACGAGAAATCATTCCCAATAAAACGTGGCAGGCTATTGCGGTAGAACCCGCTATCATCGTCGACTTAGAATCGCTTCAGCAATGGGCCAGCTTAATCGATCAAGTAGATCGAGTTCGCTATTTTGTTGAAGACATGAGTGACGAGGAACGCGAAAAGTCAGCCAGCGAGCTTGATGGACGGCTTCCAGATGATCTAGTGGCCTCCGTTAGGACCAGTGCTTTTGGGAGTGCGGCAAGTATCTTTCGATCCGCTGAACTAGGGCTTAGTTTTGCAACAGCTTTAGCCGGCGTTATGTCGTTGTATATTTTGTTAAACACGATACGAATGAATCTCCTGGAACGACGACGACAGTTCGCAATTTTAAGATGTATCGGAGCCACACCCCAGCAGATTTTCGTGGCCTTAATGCTGGAGACTGCAACGCTTTCGGTGTTTGCCTCCGGTCTAGGGCTCGCCGTTGGTATTCTGCTCGGCAAGGTGCTTCAGCAGGTTCTGTTAAGCATGACCTTTACTTCGCCGACGGTCTATCTCATCCCTTGGGTGTCCGTATTGTCGGTTGCCGCGATAATTCCTATCTGCTCGCTCGGAATAACCACGATAGCCTACTTGGAGCAAAAGAATGTTTCTCCATTAGAAAACTTTCGAGAATCGCCATCCTCATATGAAACCAAATTCCCATGGCCTTTAGTTGGCCTCGGATTGGCACTTTGGTGCGTTGCCTTTTCAGGATTAGTCGCAGTGCAACGGGATCAAATTCCCTACTTTTGGGCGATACCGGCTGGCTTGCTTATGATGGTCGCCTACCTCTTGTTTTTGCCTCTAGGATGGGTCCCGTTATTGAGCTTGCTGGTTTACCTGAATCGCGGCGGACGATGGTTTAGCATCGACTTGGCGAAATACCAATTGACGCGAAGAACAGAGCGAACAAGTCTATCGGCCGGATTTCTTGTTATTGCATTGTGTGGAGCAATTGGTTTAGGACAAGCTTTAAGAAGCAACATTGCCGAGTTGAGACGCTGGTACAAGACTGCTTTCGCCGGAGACTTGTTTCTCTTGAGCGCTCCCTCACAGGTGAACGATACAGAAGATCCTGTTCGAGCAACGCTGGCCTCGCAACCGCGTGAGTCTCTCTCCTGGTTTGATTCCATACGATTCATGGAGATGGAAATCGATGGAGTTACCGTTACCACGATCATTCGAGAATTTCCGGATGCAGCCCCCTTTCCTGGTGTAATCAAAAACATCGAACAGACTGCAGCCCTTGAGAAATTGCGAGAGGGCAAGGCCTTGCTAAACGCCATCGTCGCAAAGCGGCTGGGCAAAAAAGCAGGCGACAGAATCCTACTTCGTCATGCAGGACAAGGATTCGAATTCGAAGTCGCAGGAACCTTTGTCGACTTTAAAAACGGCGGCATGTCCATCTTGCTCGACCGCAAAGCCGCTCAGTCCAGGTTTGTCGTAACCGGCTTTGACCTCTTGGCAATACAAAGTCCCGAGGAAAACCGGAAAGCCCTCTCGACAGAATTGGAGGGTCTCGAGTCGGCTAGCTCTATGCAGATCGTGTCCGGTGCCGACTTGAGGGCAAGCATCGACTCGAATATGTCTAGCGTCATCCTCGGAATCACTTTGGTTGTGATAACCTCTTTCGCGATTGGAGGATTAGGTATCATGTCCACCATGGCGATGAATGTTGCAGAACAAAGAAAAGACTTTGCTTTGCTCCGACTGGTTGGAATGGTTCGCAGCCAGGTGCTCGGTTGCATCCTGGTCCAAGGCACTTTAATCGGGTTGATCGGAAGCGTTTTTGGATGGCTTGGCGGCTCTACAACAGCCTGGATCATTCAATCATGCAGTGAAGCGATACTGGGATACACTCCACAAGCAGATTACTCTTGGGCATTGGTTGCAGTAAGCATCGCAGGAACAATGCTGGTTGTGATTCTGGCAAGTCTTATACCAGCTTACCAAGCAACCAAAGTCGATCCGAAACAATCACTTCAATACGAAGACTAGGAACTATGTTGAGAGATTTCACCAATCATCTTCTTTCCTTCCGTAAAAAGGTCGCAGCCATTCGTGTGTTTGCCTTGTGTCTAAGCCTGGCCTTGATAACTAACGGAAGTCGACAAGCGTTTGGGCAAGCTGAAGGAAACGAACTGCGACTCGCTGAACTCTTATCTCCTGATGCAGATTCCTATCTCGCGTTTCGATCAAGTCTGAAGCTTGAGAAGGCGCTAGCAAACTCGTCAACAGGCTCCCTCTACCGAGCCCCCGCATGGCAAATGATTGCACGTCGACAAGAAAGCGATTACGTCGGCTCTTTTCTAAACCCACAGCCTTGGTTTGGATTTCGATGGGAGCACTTGTCTGGATTGGATGCACAGGGCGTTCTATTCTCGATGAAGGCAGGCATCACAGAAAGCGGCACAATCAGCGGACTGGTTTTCGCAAATGCTTCGGATGCCCAAAAATTTGTTTCTGCGTGGCTGACTGACTGCGGGGCGAGCACGCAAAATCCGTCTAAACAGAACATTGCTGGAACAAACATCGAGGCTGTTGTGTATATGAATCAAGCAGCCAAATGTCAGCTAGTATGGCTAGATCGAACGGTTGTCGTTTCCGCTAGTGACGAACATCTGCGGAAATGGTTGCAGGATTCCATCGACCGCGGTGTCTGGAAAGGCAACAAGTCAATCGCTCCTAATTCGCTATCCGCTCTAGAAGATTTCAGATCCTTTGAGAACTCTACCGACGGCGACGTTCGCTTGTGGATCAAGCCTGCCGACTTCATCGAAAGTCGTGGCAAGCCCTCAAGCCCTACGGCATCCGCCTGGCGCGATGCGATGCTACCAAGCTTGCGAGTCGCAAGCGTCACTATGAACGTTCCAAACGGTCAACTCCCATGGATTCTCGAGTATAAATTGCAGACGACTCCATCGCTGACAAATGCCGCCAAGTTGTTAAGCTTGAGATCAGATCAATCCATCACTCTTCCTCCTTTTGATCTGAGCGATGCCGAAGCTTGGATCGCCTCCAGTGTTCAAGTCAAGGAGTGGTTTGAAGGGATGAGTCAGGCGATGAACATCGCAATCGACCCGAAGGTGCCCGGACTATTCGACGACATGATCGATGCCGTTTTGACCGATCTTGAAGGACCGCGTTTGGACCTAAAGAAGGAGCTGTTCTATCGTTGCAAGCCATCAATGGCTATGGCATCCAAGTCTACGATAAACGAATCTCAACAATCTATCCGTGACTTTTTGTGGATCCTCTCGCTCGATCAAGGAGTCGATGCGTCGAAGATGGCGGAACAATTGTTTGCCGGGGATGATGTCGTGATGAACCAAAAGGTGGGCGTGTTCAACATGTGGTCAACGCGAAATGGTGAACCGCTT
>JAIYDQ010000308.1 GCA_027487375.1 Planctomycetaceae bacterium | reverse complement strand
CGATCGCTCGCGTCGATAGCTACCGGTTACCTGAGACCACGAAACGCTTCGGAAACCAATACCTTCGGCTCCCACGACCTTTACGTCGCCGCTTCTCTTTTCTCCAGCCCGCAACGATTCCGGAGAGGAGTCGACCGGGTACGGCAAAATGCCATCCGCTCCCGAAAGACTTGGCTCCAGAACTTCCTCGGACTCGCGGATTTGAGGTTCGGCGACCTGAGAGCTGATATTCGCCTCGCTGCGAATCCGTCTTTCTGGTGGAAGGGCAACCGGTTGAGCTGCCTTTTGAAGGCTTGATGTGGCGTCGGCAGCGATCGGCGCGAGACCTTTTGCCTCGGGAAATTCAGCAACCAACTTATTAGATGTCGTCGAAGGGGCGTGCGACCCTCGACCCCCAATGTCAGGCAAGATGCTCCCGGAAGGGGGTAAGGTTTTTGGTTTTGTGTTCGGCGGATTTCTTTTGTTTTGACGTCGCCCATGCTGCCCCATGACGAACTCATTCCCCGTTTTTGAAGGTCGATCCCTGTGATTGATGTGGTTAAACACGTGCGTTCTCTAAAAGATTTGTACTCAAGTTGCTATACAGTGCCATGCCAAACTTCACGGATTCTTCAATTCGTACCTATCTACTTACTGTATAACGGCAGGTTTGCCCGTACAGCAAATAAGGGTCCCTAAGCGAACTTTTGAGGGAAACTGTGCCGTATTTACCGCAATTTTCGGCATTTACTGTTGTGCCGGCAATCGCTTCGCGAATTGCAATGGCCTCAATGCGACGATTTGACCCACTAGGCTCTCTCGCAGATTCGCAAGAATCGCTCGACAAAATCGTTCGTTACTACGAAACTCGTATTCACGACAAGGGCTGTGAGCTTTGCCGTCATGGCTGCGGTTAGCTCCAAGAAACAAGTTGTCGAAAAGGCCGTCAGGGACTCAAGGAATTGGAAAGAAAATCGCAAACGCCAAAGTTTTTGTGTCGCATTCTGAGATGCCTTGTGGCTCGTTGGTTCGTACTCGCATTGCTTTTCACGTCCGGGTGCCAAGAGAAATCGGTCGATTTCGCTTCTAACCAATTGCTGCGATTTCGGATGGAACGCGAACTCCGAGAGGATCTCGCCGATCGATCGAAAGAAGTTGCCAACGCGCTCCTTTTTGCCTTTGGTACGCCTAACGAACCTCGATGGCCAGAGATCCTTGTGGAATCCGAAAAGTATGACGCGCTGACGGACTACAAGTCGCTCATTCGCGCATCAGGCCCGGTAGGTCGCAATTTTGACCTTGTTGAAGTCGGGCTATATCGGAAACAGTGCGCTCAGTGTCATGGAATTACCGGCGATGGTTTCGGTCCGACTGCAGCATTATTGGACCCGTATCCAAGAGACTTTAGACGCGGGACCTTTAAATTTAAAAACGCGTCGTATGGTGCTAGGCCTTCGGTGGAGGATTTAGTTCAGACGATTACTTATGGCGTGCCTGGGACTAGTATGCCTGCGATGGCAAACCTCAAACGATCTAAACACTACGCAGACGATATCACGGTTCTGGCAAGGTATGTAAGGTTCTTGGCGATTCGCGGTGAAGTGGAACGAGAACTGATGATGGATACTGTTCGAGACCTGGATGAAAATGAAGTGCTTTTTAAACTTGAGCAGCGGGAGACAGATCCAGAAGCCTTTAGGAATAACTTAAGTCGTATTAATGAGGTCATCGTTCGTGTAGTTGACCGGTGGATGTTGTCCGAGGGTGTCGAAGAACAGCACAAGAGGTCACCTTTTAGTGCTTTTGTTGTGAAACATGAGTTCGCCAAGGGCGATCTAAGCTCCGATTCAGAGGCGATGACAGAAGTCCTGCTTCAAGAGTCTATGCAACGTGGACGCGAGCTCTTTGAGGGAAGTATCGCAGCATGCGCGCAGTGCCATGGCAAGGACGGCGTTGGGGACCCTAAATGGAAAGACTATGACGAATGGACTAAGGACTGGACCATTCGTGCTGGTATCAATCCTGCGGTGCGAGCGGAATGGAAACCCCTGAAACCGTTGGGGCTGCTCAAGCCCGTTGCCGCCGCGCCACGAAATCTTACCCTGCAAGCCTACCGAGGCGTTCCAGCAACTATGGCTTTGGAAGACAATGCTTTGGCGAATAGCGGTTCATCGCAGGGAAAGGCTTTGACGGAAGAAGACGCTACCCATCCAAAGCATTCGAAGAACAATTCCCGGTTAGCCATTCTTCGCGCAGTTCTGAATGGTATCGAGGGCTCGCCGATGCCAGCTGCGGCTCTTGCGGCAAGCACTTCTGGCGGGTTAACGGACGAGCAGGTCATGGATTTGGTCCGATTTGTCGAGTCGCTATCGTCTTCTGCCGCGGCCGTTGCCGTTCCTGCAACCTCAGGACTCGCAGTAATGGGGACCGACCGATGAGTGACCAAATCACTACAATACCTCAGGTCGGTAAATGGGTGCACAGATGGGCCTGGGCGGTATCGCTAACGATCTTCCCACTGATTTGGGTAGGCGGATTGGTGACGACGCAGGACGCTGGTATGGCTGTTCCGGATTGGCCTGGCACTTACGGCTACAACATGTTCGCTTATCCGGTTTCCGCATGGGTGTATGGACCATTCGACTTGATGGTCGAGCATGGCCATCGGTTGCTAGGGAGCCTTGCCGGGCTGCTGGTGATCTGCCTTTGCGTCGCAGCCTGGATTGATGAGCCTCGTCGATGGGTTCGTTTGCTTTGCTACGGGCTGTTAGCCGCTATTGTCGCGCAGGGGTTACTGGGTGGTGCGAGAGTTGTTTTCGACGCAAGGACCCTCGCTATGATTCATGGTTGTACCGGCCCTTTAGTCTTCGCTCTCGCTGCTTCGGTCGTGACGGTCACTTCTTCATGGTGGAAATGCGATGATAAAGTATTTGTTGCCAGGGGTTGGTTTGCTTGGATGACGTTAGGCCTGTTTTTGGCTGCCGTGGTGCAACTGGCCCTTGGAGCTCAACTGAGGCATATTCAACCTTGGGCGAGTCCTGGATTTTTTACCAGCTTGGTTCACACCCATTTGACGATGGCTTTGCTGCTACTGGTGATGGTTGTCGTCGTGTTAACGGTTTCAACTACCAGGCGATATCGAGACCTTCAAGGAATTCGCGGACTGCGGCTGGTCATTTCTGGCTTACTAATTGTTCAGATTCTCCTTGGATGCGGGACCTGGGTAGCCAATTATGCGTTGCCATTGGCTGGTTCTACCACGATACTATCCCGCTACACCATCGCGATCCAGGGATATTGGGAGTCATGGATCGTCACGGGGCATCAGGCGACCGGTTCGCTGATCATCGTGTCAGCACTTGTATTTGCACTGCGGGTTTGGCGACAAACCAGAACAACACAACAATTCGATCTCAGCATTAGCCACCAACCGACCCCATGAGTACCACTGAAATTCAAGTAGCCACTTCCACCGCACCATCGGTTGCCACTTCGGCATCGGTTGCAGAATCGCTCTCGTGGTGGAAGGATTATGTATCACTAACAAAACCTCGAATTTTGTTGATGATTCTTCTTACAGTTGGTATTGGGATGGTCGCATTCGCTCATCGCGAGTTGTCTGCTTTGATTGCGATTCATACCTTACTAGGAACGACTTTGATCGCCGCGAGTGCAAGCGTATTGAATCAATGGCTAGAGGCCGATCAAGATGCATTGATGATGCGAACGAAAAATCGCCCACTTCCAGCGGGTCGTCTGACCAGTTTTGAAGCCGGACTGTTTGGTTGGGCTGTGGGCATCTTAGGATTTGCATATTTAGCGATTGCTACTACCTGGACGGCGACGCTAGTTGGCCTTGCGACTTGGGTGGCCTATGTTTGGATTTACACCCCCATGAAGCAGTGGTCCTGGTGGAATACGGCAGTGGGGACATTGCCGGGGGCATTGCCGGTGTTGATTGGTTGGACTGCGGCAGGGGGATCGATTTACGATACGGAGGGTTGGGTGATCACCTCGGTAGTTATCCTTTGGCAGTTTCCGCATTTTATGGCCATCGCTTGGTTATACCGTGACCAATATGCCGGCGCGGGCTACAAGATGCTGACCAATGTGGAGCCAACAGGACTTGCAGCAGGATGGCATGCAGTGATTCCAGCGATTGTCTTGATTCCTGTTTCGATTCTTGCCGTGACTCCCGAGAGCCCAGCATCCTGGTTGTTGGCTGCCTTAGCGGTCGTGAGCTGCCTCTCGCAAATAGCCGCCTCGATCCGATTTCTTCGTGATCGGAATCAGCAGACGGCGCGAAAGCTTTTGCATAGCTCGTTAATCTATTTGCCATCGATCCTGCTGATCGTTTTGGTGAGATCCATTTTATGATCGTTGATAAACACTCCAGTGCGAACGACGCGGTTGTCGTAAGAGGGGTGTCGCACAAGTATCAGTCTAACCTTGCAATCGATGATCTCTCATTTAACCTCGGCGCTAAACAAATCGTTGGGATTCTCGGTCCCAATGGCAGTGGTAAATCGACTCTCTTTCGCTTGATTTCGACGATGATGCCGTTGCAAAAAGGTGATATTGAAGTCTTTGGAGCAAGTACTCGCAATCAAATCTTTGCAGTGCGATCGAGAATAGGAGTAGTCTTTCAGTCCCCTAGTCTCGATAGGAAGCTAACGGTCCGAGAGAATCTAGATTGTCAATCAGCTCTTGTTGGACTCTCCGGTGCAGCACGTTGTTCGCGAGTCGCACACGTTATGAAGCAGCTTTCGATTAGTGATCGTGCTAACGATCGATGTGAGAAATTATCTGGAGGTTTGAAGCGACGAGTTGAAATTGCAAAAGGCCTCCTTCATCATCCGAGACTGCTCTTGCTAGATGAACCAAGCACCGGGCTAGATCCAGTCGCACGATTAGAAATGTGGAAGGCCCTCAGTGAGCTTAAAGATTCAGAAGATGTCACCGTTGTAATGACGACTCACCTTTTAGAGGAAGCAGAAAAGTGTGACCTGCTGCTTATTATGAATCGAGGCAAATGTGTCGCTCTCGATTCGCCTGATTCTCTTAGGCATGCTTCGGGTGGTGATGCAATATCGATCGAATGTTTGGAGCCACACGCTGTTGCAAGCCTTTTGCAGAAGAGTTTTCAATGGCAACCGAAAGTTGTCGGCTCTCAAGTGCGTATTTCAATCGATTCTGCGGCTCAGCATGTCGCTGAAATTTCCAACCTTTTGGGAGCGTCCATGCGAAGTCTCACGATTGCACGCCCCAGTCTCGAAGATGTCTTTATCGAAAAAACTGGTGATCGACTTTTTTAAGTTTTCCGAAATGGAATGATCTCTATGAATGAAAAGCAATCCAATTTACTTGTTAACACATTGTCGATCGTTGTGCCAATTGTTGTCGCAGTTTTACTAGGTATTCCGACAAAGCTAGACCTTGGATCGTGGACTAAAGTCTTGCCTCATGTGATTGGAGGAATCAATACGCTAACGTCCTTGCTGTTGGTCGCTGGGATAATTTTTCTGAAAGCGGGTAACATTCGATACCATCGTTATGCGATGACTTCCGCGTTTACTTTGGGTGGGCTGTTTCTGGTTTGCTATGTGACGTATCACCTAACGAATCCATCGACCAAATTTGGTGGAGAAGGGTTTATCCGAACGGTTTATTACACTGTTTTGTTGTCGCACATCGCGCTGTCGCTTGTAGTTCTCCCGTTAGTACTGCGAGCATTTATCTTTGCACTGACTTCTCAGTTCGAACGGCACAAGAGAATTGCTAAATTTGCTTTCCCAATTTGGTTGTACGTCTCTGTTACGGGTGTGATCGCCTACATGATGATATCTCCGTATTATCGATGATAAGATAGACAGCCTCGGAAGCTTCTCGCTCATATTGCTTGATATGCTCAATGGAAGCTTAAGGCCAACATCGTCAGTTTAAGGACTCTCCAGAATGTACAGCATTCCATTTGCGCAAAACCAAAAGATATCACGTCGCGATTCAATTATTAGCGGCATTGCGGCGGCTGCAGGGGCTGCGACACTGGCGACCTCTGCAATGGGGCAACCTAACGTTACGTCCGGTCCATCAACCGTTGATCCGCGATGTCGATCGGTAAAAAAGTACGCGATGCGAAAGTCGATCAACTTGTGGGCCTTTCCCTATCCGGAACGCATGTCACTGAAAGAGTGTTTGGAGCTTGCAAAGAGAGCCGGCTTCGACGCAATCGAGCTGAACTACGATCTCGACAATGACTTGTCGCCCAAGGCATCACCAAAACAATTAGCTGCCATCCGGCAGATGGCTGATCAAATTGGAATCGAAATCAGTGGCTTGTGCAGTTTCTTGTTTTGGCCCTATCCGTTGTCGAGCAATGACGCGGCCAAACGAGACCGAGGCATCGAATTAGCCGGACTGATGGCCGATGCGACTCATCACATGGGACTTGAAAACTTGCTCGTTGTCCCGGGAGCGGTTCATATTCCTTGGCGTGACGACCACGATCCTGTTCCTAATGACGTTTGTGAGCGGAGAGCAAAAGAAGCGATCGGCAAACTGGTTGGGAAAGCAGAAAAGCTTCACGTTTCACTCAACATGGAAAACATCTTCTTCAACGGGTTTTTAATGACACCGATGGAGATGAACCAATTCGTCGATAGCTTCGGTAGCGAGGCCGTGCGTGTTCACTTTGATACTGGCAATATATCCATGTTTCAGTTTGCAGAGCACTGGATACCTATTCTCGATAAGCGGATTAAAAACATCCACTTCAAAGAGTTTACGAAGAAAGGCACAGACTATTCTTTAGAGACTTTTCGACCACTTTTAGACGGCACAACAAACTGGCCAGGTGTGATGTCGGCGCTAGAATCAGTTGGATACACCGGAAGCGTTACCTTTGAATACTTCCACCCCTACACTCATTACCCTGAAGCCTTGATTTATCAGACATCCGATTCATTGGACCGTATGCTGGGACGCGATCTAGCGTGGAAGAGTTAGCAGAATAACCAAAATATCTTTATGATTGAAAATAGTTCCACAATTGCAAACGTATCGTCCGATGCATCTAAACATCAAACGGCAGTGAGCTTGCCTAGTTCGCTACCAAGTTCTTTGCCAGTGGTTTGGATGTTAGCCAAGCGCGAATGGGTTCGATTTTTTCGGCAACCGCATCGAGTCGTTGCTGCGGTGGGGCAGCCGATTCTTTTTTGGATACTATTTGGAACAGGGCTACACGGCGCCTTTCGAGGCAACGGCGACCAGGGCTTCATGGGCTACTATCTACCAGGAACGGTAGCTCTGATTTTGCTATTCACAGCCATCTTCGCAACCATCTCGATCATTGAAGATCGTCGTGAAGGATTCTTGCAAAATGTGGTTGTTGCTGCAGTTCCACGATGGACGATCGCATTGGGCAAGACGATTGGAGGAGCGGTAATCGCGTGGGTCCAAGCGGCGGTTTTTATAGGCCTACTCGTTGCATTCGGAACGATTCCATTCGAATGGAGTTTACTATCGCTGGGGGCCTTTATGGCTCTTGCAGCGCTAGGCATGACGGCTTTGGGCGTTTGCATGGCCTGGCCACTGGATTCAACGCAGGGGTTTCATGCGTTGATGAATCTTTGCCTGATGCCGATGTGGCTCCTAAGTGGCGCTTTCTTTCCAATACCGATCGTAAATAATGATTCCCCAGTTGGACAAAGCGTTATGCATTGGATCATGCGTTCTAATCCGCTCACCTATCCTGTTGCAGGAATGAGATGGGCGATGTTTCCGGATATGCAAACGTCGACGTTTTGGCAGCCGACGGTTACGATGAGTTGGTTGGTGACGTTATCGTTTACCCTTATCACTTTGTTGGCTGCGACGTTGATAGTTCGTCGTAATGCTAAAGGAGATATACAGTGAAGATTCGACTGGTTGTTTTGTTTGTTGCTGCCTTGGTGGGAATTGGTTTGGCTGTGTTGACCAAGCGGAACGCTCCTGCTTCGCGGGAACCGATTGCCCAGTCGGATAGCGATGCAATGAACCCAGATATCGCTGGGGCTTCGAAAGTCGACTCGCCCTTCGGTGAAGATCCTGGTCAGCGACAAGCGATCGCTTCGATGCGTTCGGGGCTGGTCAACGTGGATTCCAAGGACTGGCTGCAATCATTCGATCTGACAGAAAGGAGTGGCGAGACAATCGATAGCGAGCAACTCAAGGGAGCTCCTTACATTGCGAGCTTCTTTTTCTCTAAGTGTCCTGGGAGTTGTAAGCAACAGAACAATCAAATGCGACTTCTTCAAGAGAAGTATCGCGACACTCCCATTCGATTGGTGAGTATTTCAGTAGACCCTGAAGCAGACACACCGGAGGTCCTTTCCGAGTACGCCAACAGCTTTGGTGCTGACAAGAATAAGTGGCTGTTCTTCACCGGTGACATCAAATACATCTCGAAGGTTGCTGGAGAAGTTTTCTTCCTAGGACAAGTCGGACTCAAAGGCCATCCGGATCGATTCTGCTTGGTAGATGCTGACGGAAAACTGGTTGGAAAGTACAACTGGCATGAAGAAGCGGAGCTAGAGATGCTCGACCAGCACGTTAAAGAACTCTTGGCAGGTAAGCCAACTGCTTCTACCGAAAGCATTACACCTCCATCGATTCAATAAGTGGCTCCAAAGACCGATCGCTTATGAAAAGAAAAAAGGTTCGCAAAAAGCGTCATCGTGAATTGGGTGGGACACTCAACGATGAATCGACCTATCTCTGCGATTCTTGCGGTGAAGAGATCGTCGTTCCGATCGATCTCTCAGCTGGAGATGATCAACGCTACGTGGAAGATTGCCCCGTTTGCTGTAACCCCAACGTGGTCTCCGTCATGATTTACGAAGACGGTGAGGTACGTTGTTGGGCCGAATCGGAGTGACTCGCGGTGGTTGCCTTTTGCTGCAACATCGCTTTTTCTTTCAGTGCTTTCGTAAGCACTCGATCAAGTGCTGAAGCGAATGCAGTTCGATCTTTTTGTCCGTAGGGAGCTGGTCCCGAAAGCTCCATCCCAGCACCGCGTGCGAGATCCAAAAAGTCGCGTGCAGCTAATCGTCCCGAGATGTTGCGTTCGTCATACTCTTCACCGCGTGGGTCGATAACGTAAATTTGTTTTGCAACCAATTGGGCTGCTAACGGAATATCAGCGGTGATAGTGACGTCACCAGCAACAGCGTTTTGAACGATGTATTGGTCGGCAACATTTGCACCGTCGCGAACGGTAACGCTAGAAATGAGCGAGCTTCCACCGGGCGTCCATAATGATTGGTTCGCAACCAGAACTACCGGTAGCTTCAACCTCGTAGAAGCTCGAAAGACAAGCTCTTTCACCTCACGCGGAGCCGCATCGGCGTCGATCCAAATCTTCATCTCAAGCCTTGACTATACCTTTCGAATGAAGTGGGCGGCATAGCTGCGAACTTCTTGACCATTGAGAACGTGGACTGTTCGAAGTTGTTGAATGACACCATCGTTGAACTGTCCTAGTGGAACGTGGACCAAGGACTTGCCGTGTCGTTTCGCCCACTTACGCCATGTTGCATTCGGTGGTTTCGGACTGAGCAGCGCGATTTGTTTGGACTGCGAATGGACGCAAGCAGCGGCGATCAAGCGATCTTCTAAAGTGTCTGCGAAATCGAGTTCCTTATCATGCCAGATATCGGCGATGGATCTCGGTGGGTACAGAAACAGTGCTCCACCATAGGTTGCGACGGCTACACCCGGGCCAAGAAGCTCGTCTCCGAAATTGGTCGCAAAAAATGCCAGCGTCGATTCGTCTTTGTGCTCGGCGAACCAAGTGGTGCGCCAGGGATACTCGCGGGGATCGGCGAAGGAATCGAAGAGCATGACGCAGGCATCCAAATGGCCTACCGATGGTGGTTGGATTTTGACGTACAAGTTTCCGTCGTACCAATGCCGAAGCGTTTCCCGAATGTCGATGCCGTCCATCAAACTTGTCGAAAACTTTTCGCTACGTGCCAAATCAGCTCCGAGAGATGCTCGTGCCCTGTCGAGAACTCGAGTTCGAAAACTTTCGATGAGATCGTCCTCTGGCGGCCATGAACACTGACGATACGGGTTCCATCGCATTTGCCAATCCTTGGAATCGCTTGTCAGCGGACGCCTATTCAGTTCGATCGATCGCCATTGCATCGGATTCCCGGCAAGTCGGCTAACCATTTCCGTGATTTCACCATCAGGCAATCGAGCCCAATCGGTTGACATCGAAATCGCTGGCCATGGTAGCTCGTCCATGAAAGGATAGTTGGAAGCCGCTTCAACAACATGAATTGCGAATTGATCACCTAAGACTTGTTTCGCTGCGATTGTGATCGTGTACAAATCAGGTGTCATGCGGGCGTCGAGCAACGTGAGATTGCGGATGTACTTCAGGCATTGTGAAAGCAAAAGCGGTGTTATCCGGCGAGCTCGTTTACCGAGATCGGCCATATAACTTGCTCGAGCCGACATCAGTAGTCGCTTGATGCCGTCGATCGCGGCTCCCGAGGCGGTCTGTCCTGTCGATGCCGAGTGCCCCGCCGTCACGATGCGTCCTTCTTCATAAACGCCAGTGATGTATGGAAGTTCGCTCAGCAAGAAAACCAAAGTGTTTTCATGAACGGCACAGATTTCTGGCTCCTCAACAGCTACGTTGTCGGCTGGCGAACTGTCGAGATCTGAAGAAGAGAGCGGATCAATGGCTTCTTCGAGAGGACCGTTGTTGAGCTGCTGGTATGCCTCGCGAATCCATGGCCAGTGCTCGATCGAGCACACCATGACAATTTGCTTGTAGCGACTTTTCAGCTTCTGGAGATTCTTCGCCATCGCCTGTATTCGATTGCGAGTTTGTTGCAACTGGGGGCGCCCAATGGCTGTCAGTACAGCAGCACTGAACGATTCCAAAGAGACTTCACGCAGGGCAAAACCGTCGGGTAAAGAAGAAGACTCCGATACAAACAGACCAACTTCAAGATCAATAAAGGCGGTTGGGATGTGCTCTGATTGAGCAAATCGAAGTGCGGCTATCACGCTTTGGCATGGATCTATCGGAACGTAGCTCGTCGGGAAATATTCCTCACCGTATTCGTCCGAAGAGTATTCCATCTCGAAATCAGAATCGTCTTCGTCAAAATCGCTTGCGTCCTCTTCATCGTTGAAGATCTCTCGACGCATTTCGTCAGTCACTTCGCCGTAGTAATACTGATCAGGATTGTTGGGTTGCTCTTGGTAGCTCGATTCTGGTTCATAAATGTTTCGGCCCTCCTGGTACTTCGAGTAGAGAGTGTCCAGTGGGCTGACGATACCTTCAATGGAGTTAAGGCGTTTCTTGTCGGCTGAGTCAAAGTCGTCGTCGCTGTCGCTGTTTTCAATTTCACTACCATTCTTTTCGATCTTGTTTTCAATGTCTTCATCAAGATCATCCTCCATTTCATCAACGTCGTCATCTGCGTCATCGGAATCTTCGTCGCTTGGATATTGATCTGACAAATCTTGATCAACGGGTCTTTGGATGACGATCGAGGGAATGGGTAAACGATTCACCGCCTCCATTACTGGCGATTGAAACGACGGTGGTAGTGGGACAGCCAGGCAATCAAACGACCGCTGAAGGAGCCAGCTTTCAACGGCCCTTGCGTATTGCCCGCATCCATGCACGACCGGCAAAAGTGTAATTGATTCATCAAGTCGAAAGCAGTCGCGTGGCAGCATGGTTTGGTTCGCTATAAAATGTCGCAAAAGACAATTGCCCGATTCGCGACTGGTGAAGCTATCGTCACGGGTATCAAGCCAGACTTAATTGAAATGAAATCATTATCTATTGCAATGCATTATCGAAAAGAAATGCGAATCGGCAAAATGATTCACCCTAGTCGCCACACTCGTAAGGCGAATTTCGACGATATCTGACCTCTTACGAATGCAAATGATCGGAATCTAGTCGGACCGCGCCGCTTTGCGCTAGAGTACAGCCTTTAGGCGCTGAGCACCTTGGATGCTCCAACAGCGGCTAAAGCCTGTACTCCAGCGCAAAGTTGCGCTGTCCATCTAGACAGCCCGTTATTGCGTTTCCCATGAGGTGAACGATCGACTGATACGTTAAATCCGGGTCGCAGCGGAGTTCCATAAGCTCACCCGTCGTTGGGTGGTGAAATTTAATATAGGAAGCATGAAGCATCAGTCGGTCATTTGGATTCGTCTGATCCAAGCTAGCCAGTGCTTGATTGTAAGTGTCGTCGCCATGTCGGCGATCGCCCAAAATGGGGTGTCCAATACTCTTCAAGTGGCGTCGGATTTGATGCCATCGACCGGTGTGTGGAGAAGCTTCGATTAGCGAGAGTTGCCAGTGGAAGCCTCTCAGGCTTGGCCAAGATGGCTCGTAATGAGCCAGCGTTTGATAAGAGGTTTTTGCTTCGCGAACAGGAGCAGATAGTTTCAGTGTGTTGGTGTCTGTTCCTGCAGGCCCTTCCGAGGCAGATAGCGGGATGTCAATGATGCCGGAGTCTGGTGAGTGGCCTACGACAACGGCTTGGTAGCACTTTTGAACGCGGCGCAGCGTAAATTGGTCGACTAGTGAGGCTGCTGATTGGGAAGTAAGGCCGAAAAGAACAACTCCGGAAGTTGGTTGGTCCAATCGGTGAACAGGATAAACGTGCTGTTGCAATTGATCACGTAGAAGTTGCAAAAGAGCTACTTCGTCGGCCGGCGTGGCTTCGCAGCGATGAACAACCATCCCAGCGGGTTTGTAAACCGCGACGATATCGTGATCTTGATATACGATAGAAAGCGACAAGTGATTGTTGTATACGTTTCTTGCGGGAAAGGTTTTTGGATATCTCTCCCAATGGTTAGGTTGCTGAATCAATCTACATTCAAACGTGTGGATGATGTACGTTCACCTACTTGCGTTCGCTGGAAGCCTTTTCACAATACAAGGATGATTGCGTCAAATCCT
>JAIYDQ010000468.1 GCA_027487375.1 Planctomycetaceae bacterium | reverse complement strand
GATGCCGCACGCAGAACAGGCGTTACATGCGGCCTAACCAGCGAGAACGAGCCTACAAACATCCTGTCGGATCCATTTACTTGGGGACGATGGACTGCGTCAGAATATGATTCATCTAATACGCTTTCAGCGAAGCTTGATGGGCGATATCGAACGCTCAAAGATTGTCTAGTAAGTCTCAAGAGCCTTTTGCGTGTTTCTGGAAGATCAAAACAACACAACCCAAACGTATCACAGAATGTCTAAAGTCGAAGTAACTATTGCAATTTGCTCCCACAATCGAACGGAGGGCCTGCGCGACTGTCTTGAGAGCCTTATCCGACAGGAAGCAAACGGCTTATTTCGCTTTGAAATCATCGTTATCCACACGGGAAGCCGAGGAACACCAGAAGTAATCGATGAGATGTCGAGAAATGCCAATTGCGATGTTCGTGGCATCCTACAAGAACATGGCGGAGCAGTAACGGCTCGTAACAGATGCATAACCGAATCGCGCGGCGAATGGATCGCCTTGTTCGACGACGATCAGATTGCCGAACCGCAATGGATTCGTGAACTATGGATCGTGGCCCGTGACAAAAACGTCAAAAGTGTAGGAGGCAAGTTACACTTGAAACTTCCGGATGGATGCGATCGCATCCTCACAAAACGATGTCGTCGCATGCTAGGCGAAACTGTGATGTGGGATTCGGTTCAACCCTACACGCGTCAAGAAGGCCCCGGCTCTGGCAATCAAATGATTCATCGCGATGTATTTGCGAAAGTGGGGCTTTACGACCAATCATTCACATTACGTGGTTACGATACCGATATGTATCGTCGCATCCGTGAAGCCGGCTTTGTATCCTGGTTCTCCCCTAAAGCAATTGGGTACCATGTGATTCCCGCCGAGCGACTTCATGATGATTTCTTTAAGGAAACATCTCTGCATAATGGCTGGAGTTTCGCGCGTCGTGATCTACTAGAAAAGGGAACTGTTTTCGCGTCGTGCACGGCGATAATGAGAGCGGCTCAAGCGCTGACAGTGAACACGGTGCGGCTGTGGTGGACGCAGTGTACGGGTGACCGGGAGCAAATTCTGGACGGACGTATTCGCTTGTGGCGTGCGGAAGGTTATGTCCGGTCCGTGCTATACAGGCTCTTACCTCAAGTTTTTCCACAGACATCGTTTTTCAAATCGTACGAGTTCCGAGCCGAAAAACGATTTCCACCGACCAACAAAAAGTTGGATGGGGGCAAAGCTTGAAAGTTCTACTTTGCCACAATTTCTATCAGCAAGCTGGTGGCGAGGATCAATCGTTTGCAGAGGAAGCGTCGCTACTGGAGTCTCGTGGACATGAAGTGATTCGCTTTACTCGTCACAATGACTCCATAAAGGAGATGACTTCGTGGGACGTCGCGACCAGAACGTTTTGGAGTCGCGAATCTCACCGCGAGCTGACTAGTATTCTTCAGCAGCAGAAGCCATCTGTGATGCATTGCACAAACACGTTTCCACTGATTTCGCCGGCTGCGTACTACGCGGCGCGCGCTGAACGCGTGGCCGTTGTTCAGTCCCTTCGCAACTATCGGATGTTCTGTCCGGGTACTTATCTCATGCGAAACGGCAAAGTATGTGAGGATTGTATTGGCCGCAAGTTTGCTTGGCCTGCGATTCTACACAAGTGTTACCGTAACAGTCGCGCAGGAAGTGCAGTACTCACATCGATGAATGCGTTCCATAACGCCAGGGGAACTTGGTCGAATTTAGTGGATCGTTACTTTGCGTTGACAAACTTTTCCAGAGCAAAGTTTATCCAAGCGGGCTTACCCGGCGAAAAGATTGACGTCAAACCAAACTTTCTATTGAAAGATCCTGGATCTGGAACGGGTGCGTCTGGGTTTGCCGTTTTCGTCGGACGACTCTCGGCAGAAAAGGGAGTTGAGATATTGTTGAACGCATGGACTCAAATGGAGTCACCACCTCTGCTTAAAATAGTCGGCGATGGACCGATGGCGGACGCCGTCAAACAAGCGGCACAGAGTCATCCGAAGTCGATTCAATGGCTCGGTCGTTTGGATCGCGAGGCAGTACTCAACCAAGTGGGTGAAGCAGCTTGTTTAATACAACCATCGCTTTGGTATGAAGGATTTCCTCGCACCATCCTCGAGGCGTTCGCTCGAGGAACACCCGTTATCGCTTCGCGCTTAGGCTCAATGGAAGAGATCGTTCAAGATCGGAAATGTGGCATCCTGTGCGAGCCAAACGTTCTCGATTTAAAGCTCGCGATCGAAGCCTTCTTTAAGAATCGTGAAGCCATTCCAGCGATGCGCGTGGCTGCTCGGGCGAAGTTCGAACACGAGTATTCCGCATCATCAAATTATGAAAAGCTGATGGCGATCTACACGACAGCAATTGCCATCAAGTCCCAAAAAAGTCCGGATGTAACGATCAAATGAGTTCTTTCACCAAGAATTCTTTCGATCGCTAATTCCTTGACAAGGAATCTTTATCCGAAAATCGACTTAACTAAACTACCTTACAGCACCTTTTAAACTTACCCATTGATCACTTGCAAGGGCGTTTCAATCAGTCGATTTCGGCAAGTATTCGATTGATTTTTACAACGACTAACAATCGAATCTTTAGAGCAAGAAATACACTATGCCATCACCCACCAAGAATCTTTTGGTATCAGACCGGACCTTAATCAAAAGCATCAAGGGCACTTTGCTTGTGATGGCTCGACCGCTATTTCGCTTCCTAAAACCTGTCCCAACAGCGCTTCTCGAGCCGATTAGTCGACGTTGGGGTTTTGAGCGAGGGACACCAATTAGTCGATGGTATATCGATCGGTTCTTGGAGTCGAACAAGAAAGACATCACTGGGAACGTGTTGGAAATCAAGAATGCTCGATACACAAACAGCTTAGGCACGAATGTAACGCTGTCGGATATACTCGATATTGATAAGTCCAACACTTCTGCGACCATTTACGCTGATTTAGCAACAGCGGATAACGTAGAGTCTGAGAAGTATGACTGCTTTATCCTCACGGAGACACTCCAGTTTGTTTACGATCTCGATAGTGCAATCGCTCATGCACATCGCGTATTGAAACCTAATGGCGTTTTGCTTGTGAGCGTACCATGCGTTTCGCCAAGTGATGACGAACTCATGAGCGTGGATCACTGGCGCTTCACTACCTTGGGATGTGAAAAGCTTTTTGGAAACGTTTTTGGGAGCAACAACACTCAGGTAGTGGGCTACGGAAATTACGCTGTATCTGCTGGCATGCTGTCAGGATTAGCTATTGAAGATATCCCCGAAGAAAAGCTTGACATGTACGATGGTAAGTACACAACGGGCATCTTTATTCGGGCTCAACGTAAGTAGCAAAGAAGATTTCGAGTGAAGTCGAAACTGTTTTAAAGCGTT
>JAIYDQ010000286.1 GCA_027487375.1 Planctomycetaceae bacterium | reverse complement strand
GAGAGACGCAGGAATCTCGCGTCTCGGAGAGACGCGGCTACGTGTTTACAAACAGAGCCCAGTTCACGATCGAGAAGATGTTTCAACCCTTGACACGGTTGTGTTTTAATGCCGAGAAGCACACACGATCTGTTAGGCAACGAATCGATCTTCAGCTACAATCATTCGGTTATCGATACATTCTTTAATTTTCTAAATCGTATCTACCGAGTGTTCAATTGCCCAAGCCCATGCTATGTGTCTCGAAGCCAATCTCTACATGCTTAATTTGCTTTGTGACCCTTATCGCCAACTATCTTCCTGCTCGAAGCCAAGACGCCCTTTCTTTAGATCAGCGTTTGAAAAGTCTTCCTATTGAATTGTTAGCCAAGGAAGCGTCACTTCGAGGCGACCCGAGGCGAGGTGCACTCGTTTTCTACACTTCGTCGGCCGCTTGCATCAAGTGCCATGTCGCAGATGGTAGCGTCTCACCGCTTGGACCAGACCTGACTCAAATTACAGATAAAGTTACTGACTGGGAAGCTTTCAATGTCCATGTTATCGAATCCCTCCTCTACCCATCACGAAAGATACGAAAGGGCTATGAGACTCATAAGTTACTTACCGAGGATGGCAATGTTATCAGCGGTATGATCGTTCAAGAAACAGAAAAGCAGTTGGTGCTTCGTGACGCGACGAATCTCGAAAAGGAAGTCGCACTCGCCAAAGACACTATCGAAGAGCGATCGGTAAGTGACAAGTCGATGATGCCAGACGGACTGATTTCTGCAATTCAAAAGGAACGAAGTTTCCTCGACCTAGCAAGCTACTTGATGGAAATCGCGAAAGGTGGGCAGCAACGAGCCAGCGAGCTAAAGCCGACTCCTGAGCAATTGATTATCAAAGATGACACGGGCAATTTGAACCATGCAGCCATACTCCGAAAACTGATGCCTAAGCCTGAAAAGGGATCCGCGTCAAAACTTGCGAAGGCTCTTTCCGGTGGTAAGAAAACATTCGAAGGGTACTGCGCAGGTTGTCACGGGATGGATGGCAACACCCCTTCGTTAGCTACAGCTCGTGCGTTCGGAACTCAAAAGTTAAAGTTCGGTTCTGATCCTTTCAGCATGATGATGACACTTTCGCGTGGGAATGGATTGATGGCAGCAACAACACATCTGTCTCCGAAAGAACGGTACGAAGTCATTCAGTACATTCGCGAACGATTCATGAAGGGATCGAATCCTGGCTATGAACCAATCACCGACGATTACCTTGCAAGCCTCCCGAAAGGTTCGGACATGGGAGACTTCAAGCCATCAGGCGATCGAGATTATGGCCCGGCACTTGCCTCGCAACTTGGACGAGACATTTCCAGTGTATTAACAGTGAAGCTTGGAGAGTTAACTCTTTCATATAACCTACATACACTAGACCAAGCAGGTATTTGGAAAGACGGCTTCCTCGATTTAGACCAAACACAACATCAACGTGGTCGCGGGGAAGGGTATCCCGAACCAAAAGGTGAACAATTGCCGAGCTTGGCGGGTTGGCAGTGGGGACACGAAGGTTCTTTGGATTACTCGCGAGAAGGTCTTCTCGCGCGGGGGCCGCTACCGCCAAAGTGGCTTGAATACAAAGGACATTACCTTCATGGAAATCAAGTCGTACTCAGCTACGCGATTGATGGCCGTGAAGTACTTGAAGTCCCAAGCTCGATCGAAGGGACCCATTCTGTCCGACGTACGCTTCGTATCGGACCAGGCAAGGAGATCATGGTAGCAACTGCAAAGTTTGAAGATTCAAAAGAACTCGATCAAGGCGTTATAGTTCAGGGTGTTTTAAGACCAACCAGCAAGAATGGTGATGTATCTGAGAGCATTGCAATCGGAATCGCTAGAGGCAAATTGGGCCAAGACAACCTGGGTGAGTTTACTGCCTCAAGAGTGCTCGGTGATACAAAAGGAATGACCTGGAGCATAGACCTTCAAAATCGGTCCGTCCTGCGCATTCCCGCTGACAGCGAGTCTCGAGTGATTGAGGTAATTACTTTCGAAGGAACAGGTGAGTCCGATCTTGAGAAATTGAAGAACCTTCAACTGACGCAAGCAGACCCCGCAAAACAAACCCATGGCGGAGAGTTACGTTGGCCGGACGTAATTCCAACTGTTGGCTATTTGGGATATGAAAAGGGTGCTTACGCCGTAGACACCATTTCGATCCCTGAAAAAACTCCGTGGAATACTTGGTTTCGTACATCAGCCCTCGATTTCTTTCCGGACGGACGCATGGCAGTAGCAACAACCGGTGGTGATGTATGGATCGTTTCGGGTATCGACGATGATCTACTTCATCTTCGATGGAAACGATTTGCAGGCGGCTTATACGAGCCGTTCGGAATCAAAATTGTCGATGGAACAATTTATGTCACTTGTAAAGACCGACTGACTCGTCTTAAAGATTTGAACGACGATGGCGAGGCGGATTTTTACGAGAGCTTTAGCGCGGACACAGATGTCTCAACATTCTTCCATGCCTTCAATTTCGATCTTCAGACAGACTCGGAAGGCAATTTCTACTATGCCAAATGCGGCCAGTTTACAGACTACGTCTTGCCAGGAGCGATCATCAAGGTATCACCGGACGGCAAAAAGCAAAGCGTTGTTTGTACTGGTTTGCGCACTCCGAACGGTTTAGGAATACTTCCTGACGATCGATTGACGGTCAGCGATAACCAGGGAACTTGGATGCCCGCTTCCAAAATTAATCTCGTAAAGCAAGATGGCTTTTATGGATATGTCCAAACGTCCGGAAACAAATCCTGGGCCCCCGATGGCGGAAAGATCAATCACAAGAAAGTCGTCCCGCCTGCGACTTTTGACCAGCCGATGATTTGGATGCCTCAGGACGTTGACAACTCATCCGGCGGGCAACTTTGGGTGGAAGATAAACGATGGGGACCCATTGCGGGGCGGTTGCTTCACACAAGTTTTGGGAAGGGCTGGATGTTTTACGTGATGATGCAAGAAGTGAACGGACTAACACAAGCTGCGATCGTTAGATTGCCTCACGATTTCGTTACCGGAATCATGCGAGGACGAGTGAACCCGGTCGATGGACAAGTCTACGTGACTGGACTGAATGGATGGAATGATAATGGGCGTCCGGGACTAGAAGACAAAGGCATTCAACGCATTCGTTACACAGGCCAAGAACTTCGGATGATCACAGATTGCCAAGTACTATCTGACGGGCTGAAAGTGACATTCAATTTCCCACTTGATAGCGAAACCGCATCCAATCTCTCCTCTTATGTCGCAAAGCAGTGGAACTACCGATGGAGTTCAAGCTACGGATCTGACATGTACAATCCAGAAACGGGTGAAGTCGGTACGCAAGAATTGGGCATTTCACAAGTGAAGCTTTCTAACGATCAACACTCAATCGAAATTCACCTACCAAACATTAAGCCGGTAAACCAATTGCATCTTCGACTAAACGTGAAAGATGCTAAAGGCATTCCATTCAATGAAGAAGTTTATTGGACGATAAACGCGGTGCCAAAGCAGTAATCCATGGTAAGGGTTGACTGGGTATGGGACTACTTTGTTGCAAGTCTGCGGAGAGACTTGCCTACGGGTTTGTTGCAAGTCTGCGGAGAGACTTGACTACGTGGAACTAGAACTGGCTGCCAACGATGTAGACTAACATGGCTGAGAAGTAAGCTAATGTTGTCATGTAGACGAAGGTAAATACGGGCCAAAACCAGGTCTTTGTTTCACGCTTGATAGCAACCAAAGTCGCAGCGCACTGAGCACACAACGCAAAGAAAACCATGATGGAAAGAGCAGTGACCCATGTAAAAACAGGTCGTCCATCGGGCCACTTACTGGCTCGAAGCTGTTCGGCCAGCGATTCACTCCCTTCATCAACATCACCACCTAGAGAATAGATTGTTCCAAGTGTTGCGATGATTACCTCTCGTGCCGGGAACGATGCGATCACCCCCACCCCGATTCTCCAATCCCAGCCGACAGCATGAAACACAGGTTCGATGGATCTGCCGAAACGTCCTAAAAAACTCTGTTCGATTGACGTAGCGCGAAGCTGATTGATTCGCATGGAGATCGCTTCGATATCAACATCGCTAGCGGGAGCAATTTCAGGTCGCAGGACCTCCCCGGACCTTGCTTCGATTGATTCGAGCTTTGCAACCAGTTGGTTTTCCTCGCGATGTTCGGAGGGGAAATAAGCGGCAGCCCACAGCAAAATCGAAGTACAAAAGATCAACGTTCCAGCACGAACGGCGAACGATCGGACTTGCTCCCAAACCTGACTTAGAACGACTCGCCAGCTCGGCCATTTGTAGCTAGGCATCTCAAGGACAAATGGAGAAGTTGGTCCGGGAAAAGCAAACTTCTTTAACAACCATGCAATTGGAATTGCGACAACCGCACCCAAGGAATACATCGCCAGAAACAAAAGCCCTTGCAGCGACACCCAACCGTTGAAGTAGCTGATAGTGGGGATAAAGGTAGTAATCATCAATGTGTAGACGGGAAGCCGCGCCGAACAACTCATTAAAGGAGCGACGAGAATCGCTACCATTCGATCGCGACGTGACGCAATTGTCCGAGCTGACATGATCCCAGGAACAGCGCAACCAAAGCTAGTCATTAGCGGTAGGAACGCACGGCCACTAAGCCCCAACATCGACATCCACCGATCCATCACCAACGCAACACGCGCCATGTATCCACAATCTTCAAGAATTGCGATCAATAAAAACAACACCGCGATTTGAGGGATGAAGACCAACACACCGCCAACACCCGCGATAACTCCATCGTTTAGCAAACTTCTTAAGGCACCTGGAGGTATCGTGGAGCTGACCAGTAAAGCCAGGGTCTCACAACCGAAATCAATCTGCTCTGAAAGCCAACCAGTGCCGATCGATGCAAAGACAGCTTGAAAGACAAAGAACAATACCGCGATAAGACTCAATAGCCCCCAAACCTGATGGGTTAGCAATCGATCAATGCGATCGCTAAATGTCACTACAGGAAGTGCACTACGACGAACGGCCTCCTTGATTGTCGATTTGATCCAAGCGTGTCTTAGCTTCGGCTCCATTCGCGGTACGGATAAATCAGCTTCCTTCAGCCTAGCACGGATGCTTTGAAGTTTTGAATCTAAGCCATCAGTATCATTACCCGCATCGCTCGCACCAGTTATGTCTTTTTGTTCCGACACAGAGCCCGAATTGAGAACATGCTTCCAATAGGATTCAATTGGTCCGCCCGCGTCGATTAATAAACGCGAAACCTCAAATCGATGAACCGTATGGCCTCGCGCAAGCAACCATCGTTGAAGCTCCTGCGTCTCCTCAAGAAATAGCGGTGGGTAGATATCAGGCTGAATGGGAGACACTGGACGCTTCGAACCGGTAGATCGGTCGGCAAGCATTTCTTCGACAGCCCGCTGAATTTCTTTAATTCCCTGCCGTTTAGATGCCACGGCGGTCAGGACAGGCACGCCAAGCGATTCAGATAACTTCGGCACGTCTATCGTGAGGTCGGAGTCAGATGACACTCGATCCCACATGTTTAATACAAGTAAGGTTGGAAGCCCGAGCTCGCGGACTTGACTGAAAAGATACAGGTTACGCTCTATCGCAGCCGCATCAACAACGACAATTACGCAGTCTGGTTGCGGCTCCAAATCGCCGGGAGCATCTTTGGAGGATTGGTAGCCGTGTTCGAGAATCTTGGTCGACTTCCCAAGCAAAACTTCAACCGCTATTGATTCGTCAGCCGATCGTGCAGCCAGGCTGTAGGTTCCGGGCAGGTCAACGACTTCGATATGGCTACCATCAAAGGCTTTCCACTGCCCGGTTTTCTTTTCGACGGTGACCCCGGGAAAATTGCCGACCTTGGCGTTCATACCGCACAAAGCATTGAACAGCGAGCTTTTCCCTGTATTCGGATTCCCGACTAGTGCAACTACCCCGAGCAGTCTCGACTTGGGTTTCGTATTCGCTTCGAGAGGTAATTTAGATGACACTTACGGAACCAAGCTTGAGTGCGATCGGGAAGGAAAGCCTTGGCTGAAACTAGATAGCCGGAACGTGGACAATAATCCTGGCTGCTTCCGACTTCCTGAGTCCAACTCGGGAGCCCCCAACAGAATATTCGATCGGATCTCCTGCCGGTGCCTGGCCGGTTCTCGCAACGGATTGGCCAGCAATAAAGCCAATCTCCATCAATCGCATCGAAGTCGGATCTTCACCTTCGACATCTCGTACGAGAGCGATCACGCCTTTAATCAATTTATCGAGAGTTGTGTTCATTTGCTAAATGTTAACCGCGAACGATGTTGAGACAAAGTTTCAATACGGTAAATATACGTGATTCGGCAGTTTGAGGATAGGAGATTTTCGAAAAGTCAAATTGTTCCGACAAGAATTCTGGGTAAGTAGGCCCAGAGTTGCCGAAAAATCAAAAATGCTGCTACCGGAAAACCCATCTGATGACCAAACTACAGTTCCGTTTCGAGGACGATCTGCTCGCCAGAAATCCTCAAGCAACTTCGCGTCGTCATCTCAAGTGGTTCCGATGAAGCCTTTCGAAGACTCAGCAGCATCCAACCAACCGATCAAACCCAAGCGGAGTTTCTACGACCGTTGGGGCCATTGGATACTGGGAGTCACGCTTCTATTTGTCCCTTTTGCGTTCTTTGGGGCCGCCAAGGCAGTTCAAAGCAACATCAACAAGGTCGAAGACTGGCTACCAAAGACTTTCGACGAAACGCATGAACTAGCTTGGTTTCGAAAGAATTTCCCGACGGACCAGTTTGTCCTGTTAAGTTGGGAAGGTTGCAAGCTGGGCGACGATCCGTCATTGCCAGACGGAAAGCCGGACGATCCACGCATTGAGGCCGTAGCCAAATTCTTGAGTCAGGGCATCGTTGCGGGCCCCCAAGATGAATCAAAGACCGGAGCAGTCTCCGAAAGCTTGGACGTTACCGAAACCCGATTATTCGTAAAGTCGGTGATGACAGGCCGCCAAATGATTGAGCAGCTCACGGCAGCCCCGTCGAGTGTTCCCTACGACGAAGCAGTAAAGCGACTAACGGGTTCATTGATTGGACCAGATGGACGTCAGACGTGCTTAGTCGTCAGCTTGACGCCAGATGCTTCGAAAAAGCTGAAGCTCGTACTTGGGCGTGGACAAATGCGAATCTTCCGACCGAACGTTCCGCCAGGGGTTATACGTCGCGCGATCGCTGCTGCCGGGATTCCCGAAGAGGACTTCCGTATGGGCGGACCTCCGGTCGACAACGTAGCGATCGATGAAGAAGGGGAGCGCACTCTCGTTCGGCTTGCCGGCGCTTCGGCGTTACTTGGGATTGGGCTCGCCTGGTGGTCACTGCGTAGCATTGTGTTGACCATGGTCGTTTTCTTCTGTGGCATTGTCAGCGCGGCACTTGCTCTGGCGATTATCTACATAACCGGCGAGACCGTTGACGCGATTGTTTTATCGATGCCGGCCCTTGTTTACGTGCTCTCGATTTCCGGAGCCGTCCACTTCATCAACTACTACCGTGATGCAGTCATCGAACACGGACTTGACGGGGCGATTGAACGTGCCGTTGTTCATGCATTTAAACCAGCCATACTTTGCAGCGCGACAACGGCGATCGGCTTAGGTTCGCTTTACGCGAGTGAATTGGTTCCTATCAGAAAGTTCGGCGTTTATGCAGCAGCCGGTGTGATTGTTCTCGTAGGAGTTCAATTTCTCTTCTTGCCAACAATCCTTCACATGATTGGCTTCGGTCGAAAATGGGTTGGGCTCCAGAAAGATCCAAGCGAGGATGATAGTCGCGAGCTCTCGGAACCCGTGACTACTGCCGAAAAATTCTGGACCATGTTCGGAACTAGTGTTGTTAAAAACTATGCTGCTGTCGGTCTAGCTTGCGTAGCCGTGACTGGCTTTATCAGCTACGGATTAGCCTTCACGCGTACCAGCATTGACTTGTTAGAGCTCTTTGATTCTCGCGCGAGAATCCTGCAGGACTATCGTTGGCTTGAGACAAACATCGGTCGATTAGTGCCGCTCGAAATTGTCATCCGATTCAACCGCGATTCACAAGCAACAGGGGTTAGGAACGCCGATTCAAACGCTGAAGATCTTTATCGACTTACGTTTTTGGAGCGTATGGAAACCACCGCTTTGATTCAGGATTTGATTGAATCTCAGTTTGGGGCAAAAGGCACAAACATCGTCGGCAAGAGTTTGTCTGCTGCGAATTTCTCACCTTCGCTCCCATCCGTTTCAGGCGACACAGGAAGCTTCATCCAACGGATGGCTTACAACACAAGACTCACGTCATCGAGAGATGCCTTTATTGACAGTGGATTTCTACGTATCGACGAGAAAGACGGCAGCGAACTATGGAGAATATCGCTCCGCGTGGCAGCATTTGAAGGCGTCGACTACGGCAATTTTGTACATGAACTCCGCGATCGCGTCGAACCGATCATGGTCGCTCACCAGCAACGAGTTCACGTACTGAAGCAGCTTGCGGCGTGGAGCCCAGAGCAGAAATATAGCGGTTCAAAAGTCTATCTTTGGGACCGTCCATACAAATCAAACAAGGCAGAACCCGATGACGAGCAACAGAAAAAACATGCTGCGACAGTAAGCGCACTAGAATCTCTTCTTGTCAAAGCGAGAATCAAAGTCATTCGCGGTGAAGCCGATCCTGCGTCGGTGCCTGTGATAAGTCTTCAACAGCTAAACCAATTGGATGGTGTTATTCTCTCCGGGAACTTTTCGGAGAGCGATTCACGAACGATTCAATGGGCGGTGAACAAGGTAGTCGACCTTGATGCCGACTCGATGCTGGTCAACGCCCCCAAGGCCTCTTCGATCTTAGCCGCAGAGAATGCGACGTGGTTGTCGGCAGTTTATACGGGAGTCGTGCCGATCGTTTATAAGGCCCAGCGTGCTCTGCTCCAAAGCCTCGTTGAAAGCACCCTTTGGTCGTTCTTGACAATCACTCCACTTATGATGCTCGTGTCGCGTAGCGTGCGTGCTGGAGCTGTAGCGATGCTACCCAATGTGGTTCCCGTGGTTGTCATCTTCGGCGCGATGGGGTGGCTAGACATCGCAATCGACATTGGCTCAATGATGTCTGCGAGCATCGCATTGGGAGTTGCTGTCGACGATACAATTCACTTCCTGTCTTGGTTTCGAAGCGATTTAGATAAACTGAAAGATCGAAACAAGGCAATCATATCTTCATATCGTCGCTGCGCGACACCCACCCTTCAAGCCGCTCTGATATCTGGGATTGGTTTATCAGTCTTCGCCTTCAGCACATTCACACCAACTCAGCGATTTGGTTGGTTGATGCTTACCATTCTTATTGCTGGCGTCGTCTCAGAGTTGATCCTCCTACCATCGATTCTTGCCAGTCCATTAGGAAGCGTGTTCGAACCACACTCCGGGCGGAACTCGATAAGTCGTTGGTGGCTCATTGCGCGGTACCAATGGCGACGCATCACGCGAAATGATGAACCGCTGCGAACAACGATACGGAACCGAGCTGCCTAGTAACCGCTAGCAACCAACACTCTACTCGCAGCAAACAATCGATTAGCAGCGTGTCTCTGCTGCTCCGAGCTCTCAGACTTCCGAGGAGGCTCATATACCAAGCCAGCGTAAATACCACGCTTGATTGTTATCGGCTCAAAGACAGATTCATTCACAACAGTGAAGGCAGCTTCATTGTAAGAGCCGCTTACGAGCTTCCGTTGACCGGAACGCAACAGTGCATAAAAAAACCTCGGACGATTCGTAAGTGAGGTCCGAGGTGTTCCAACAATTTCTAATCGCGATTCGCAACTAGCATAGCTCTAAGATCGAAATGATTTCGATACTATGGTTGCGGCTGTTGCGCTTGCGATTTCGAGTATGCATCCAATTCAGCTTGCTCAGCTGCAGTCATGACAGGACCGCCACCAGCTTCATCAGGAATAACGTCTCCGCCTGAATCGCAACCGGTGATAGCGAACGTGCTAAGAACTAGAAGAAAAGCTGCAAAACTACGATTCATATCAAAATCCTTAAAACTTAAGTAAACCACAAATGGGTAGGTGTTGCGCGAACCCAATCGAACAACCCTCTCTATTACACTAACGTAGGTCTGTGGCTGTCAAGCCGCCGTTGATGGTTTTGCTAGATAACTGGCTCAAAATCACTAGATAGTGGCGATACAAAGTGATTTTTCCGATAAGATTCCTGAGTAAAATCCGTTTCACGGTAGTCGACCTGCCTGGTTGGCTGGTGTCGAATATCTAGCGATCGACCATCTCCTCATTATTGTTAGAAATGAAGTTGAAGTGAGCGAAACAAAGAAATACTGGCTTGGTTTTGATCTTGGTGGTACCAAAATGTTATCGGTACTCTTTGACGATCAATTCCAAGTCGTGATGAGGAAGCGAAAAAAAACCAAAGGGATGGAAGGCGTTGTCGCTGGTCAAGACAGAATCGCTGACCTCATTCAAGAGACGCTTACGGACTCGCTCATTACCGTAGACCAACTCGCCGGAATCGGAATCGGTTGCCCCGGCCCCATTGAGCTCGACAAAGGTATTGTTTGCATCGCACCTAACCTGGGATGGAAGCGAGTGGCCATTGGCGATTTTCTGGAAAAGAAGTTTGGTTGCCCAGTCGTCGTTATGAACGATGTGGATGCTGGGGTCTATGGAGAATTTCGTTTCGGTGCTGCAGTCAATGCGTTCTGTGTTGTAGGTGTCTTTCCCGGCACAGGCATCGGAGGGGGCTGCGTACACGATGGCCGCATACTAAGAGGTCTACGACTTTCCGCGATGGAAATTGGCCACATGAAGATCGCATCGACAAGCCGCTCAAGTGGCGTCGACATGCCAGGAACGCTGGAGTGCGAAGCCAGCCGACTTTCAATCGCTGCCGAATGCGTGAAGCTGGCCTATCGCGGTGAAGCGCCCGAACTACTTAAACTAGGTGGAACAGACATCGCAAACGTCCGCAGCAAGACAATCGCACAAGCGATCAAGAATGGCGACAAGTCCGTCGAGCGCGTCGTCCGACTTGCCGCGCAGCAAGTTGGGTACGGAGTGGCGAACATCGTTCATATTCTTTCACCTGACGTAATTATCTTGGGTGGCGGTTTAGTCGAAGCCGTACCGGAGATCTATGTTGAAGAAGTACGTCGAGTCGCGAAGCGCAGCGTGATGGAATGTTATGAAGAAACTTTTGACGTTCGAATCGCCGCATTAGGTGATGACGCAGGCGCAATGGGAGCAGCCGCTTGGGCCTTCAAATCATTCGCAAATGACCTCGCTGTTCCAGTTCCAGTCGTTTAAACACATAGCGGATTTTCTAGACCAAAGCCGAGACACAACTGCTTCGATTTTTGGCAGGTAACGATGCCCCATCGTTTATTCGGCTCTCTGGTGATACAGCGCTAGGTGCAGCACGATAATCGATCGCGATCATGTTGGAGTACAGCCTTTAGGCGCCTAGCACCTTAGATTTGCCAAAAGCAGATGAAGCCTGAACTCCAGCGCACACCTAGCGATGTCCAACTAGTTTCTTCCACGGATCGGATAAGAATCGCGTGCGGATTGAATTAGCTTGCTCGGTGGCGTCGGGTTCTGCTTGTTAAGGCCCTTCTGAATGCTTTCAAGGTCTCCCGTGACGCGTGAGATACCCAGCTGTGATTCACCCGTCTTTAGATTGATCCAACCACTGCTGATGCTTGTCTCGATTTGGGAGTTGCCTGTCATGTTACGAGGATCATACTGACGAACACGAGCAGGACTACCGGGCGAACCTTCCAGGCTCAGTTTACTATACAAGCCGGCATAAGAAACGGCTTGGGCTTGAATGGAAACATGACCTTTCTCATTGTGACTATCGACCGAGACTTGTCCGTTCCCTTTCACAACCCACGATGTCTGTTTGCTTTGTCCGTTTTGTAGTAACGCTGCCTGGTTATAAGTTAGCGTCGACTCGTTGTAGACACTCAGCTCATCGCAATACATTCGGGTGTTCCCAAGAGGCAATTGATCGACTTTGTGGACGTCCAATCCGCTTTCCCAAGTAAGAATATCACCCAGGAGCGCCTCCACGCGATCATAGAAGGTCACTTGCTGCTTGCCGAGAAATCCTTCCATGCGGCCTTGAAACGCCAAGTGCACGCACTGAAGGCTTATCTGCGAGCCCGAAGGCACACTACGCCCTGTTCCAAATGGATTACTGTTCGCTGCATCTTGATTGGATTCGGCGATGCGTCGACTCCGGAGCTCAACTGGACCGGTTGAAACAAACCTTTCCTCAGGCACGATGAAAACGAGTTCAGGAACTTGGAGATGCTCTAGCGAGCGACGATTACCGCGAGTGTCGGTTTGGGCTGCTTTGATATCTACGCGCTCAATCAAGCTGATTCGATTGACTTCCGCATTTCCAGATGGCGACGTGCCATCCTCTGGCGTTGTGGAAGCCGCTAGCCGAACGGGTGCTTTCAGTTCAACACGCATTTCAGAAGCGTTACCCATCAAGTGCCAAATGGTATCAATCTCCGTTTGCACTCTTCCGGTGAGTTGAACGCCTCCATCCATCCTCGCAACCCGCCCATCGAATACCATTCTTCCATTCCAAGCAACCTCGGGGGGCTCAATCCAGTTTTCACGACTCGCCGATCCTACTCCTGGGAGTAACTGCGGAGCAGGAGATGTAACTGTCGATGCGAATCGGCCTAAACCGTTTGAAGCAATGGATGGAGCACCTTTGCTTGAACTCATATCACGCATTGCCGAAACAGGAAGCCGAAACACACCTGGCTTATCAATCCATACGATTTGACTGCGTTGATTGAAACGCACCTCAGGCCCCGATAACGCGGCATCACCAATCGCGAGCTTCGCGGGCGTTCCTGAGACAGTTGCATCCAATTGACCACCATCAGAAGTATCGATCCGCAATTCGTTTCCGGTGATCGTCAGCGGCATAGCCGAATCACTTGAAACCTGGTCTCGCGTTACGGTTACCATTCCGCTCAATAATAGATCATCGATAACGGTTCCCAGCTGGCTGTTTGAAATCTTTGCGATCAGTGTTTCTCCGGTCACGTTCATCGGAAGCTCAGGCAAAGTGGCACTTTGATTCACTGCAAACCTACCAGGCATCGGAATTGGATTGCCTGTCAAATCATTTTTCTGAGCGATTTGAAGCCCGTCTCCTCCAACACTTCGCGCAACACCAGCCAATCCCGACAACGCAGTACCGATCGGTGATGTGGGAGCGTTCGGCGTTTGCGCCGAGGCCACGGCACTGCGTCGAATCGGTTGATTTCGCATCAATCGAGCCGTTCGCCCCTGTGGCGTTTCATTTTTCAATAGTGTCTCAACAGCTTCGATATCTGGATAACTAAACCACACCTGAATGTCAGAGACTTGCGCTCGAAGTTGTGGCGAGTGGATGATTGTCTTGCCAGTCGCATGGAGCCACTTTGGAATGACCGAATTAGGCTTATTGCTTGGCTGATTCGCAGCCAACTCTTCTACGATCTCCGGCGACAGACTTGTAAGCAACACATCCAGTTTCTCGGCAGAGAATCTACCTTGAGTCTCACTTCGAGCATTAGCGCTTCCAACAATTGACAGTCGGTCGTATTCCCCTTCAGGTTGCAGCTGAAGACTTTCTGCCCAAGATAATCGCCATTGATCTCCACCTTCAGCCGCAAGCAATGCCTGCCCTGGTCCAGCCGACCACAACTTCCCAAGACGCGTCACAGTCGAGGGCGATTTGCCGACGTTTTCGCCAACCGCGGAAGCATCAGCGTTTTGCTTGTTCTTTTGAATACGATCCCCTTTTAGCATCTCGCTCTCATACTCAATTTCAGGAGACCACACCTGCATCGATTCTTGTTGTAGATACACCTGCGCGGAATCGGTCGCAGGGATAGCAGGAAGATGGTTCGCAATCGCCACACGCCCCTGGTTCATATCCAGCTTGAACCAACGCCCTTGTCCGCGTGCCTTCAAGCTTGGTGCCTCCAGGCGAACCCATCGTGTCGGATCATCCACAGCAACACCGTTGGCCCCCATCGCTTCAATCGTATCGATCGACCACTCTCCTTGCCATTTGAAATGGAGATTAAGCGTTTCACTCTGAAATATGTCTTCAGGTAATCCCGTAACCATGTGACGCAATCGTACGTTCCCACTGAGCGTTGCTTGCGAGCGATGGAAGTCGAATCGAAATGCGTTATCGCACAGAACTTCTGCTCGAGCTGTCGAACTGGCTATCGCGGGATTGTCCTTCTGAGAGTTTCCAAACATCCCTCCTGGTGGCAAATCAATATCGACTCTGTCGACATAGATTAGCTCTAAAAAATCCAGCCCTTCGAAAGGAGATTCTTCCTTGGGTCCTAATTTGTCCCCCGTCGCTAGAAGAGAATTATCCAAGTGAATCGAAAGGTCACGTCCCTCGATACGACTACGACCAATCTTCATGGTGACAGCCTGAGTCGTGCTGATCATCTTGCGATCAATTCGCAAATCGCGAGTATCAATAAGTAGTTCATCTTCTCCAGAGGCTCGGGGAGGAGCGTAGATGCGAATAGGGCCATTCAACTGCCCGCCCACCACCGGTGGAGGAGGCTTACCACTCGTCAAGTCGATTGCCTCGCGAAACTGAATCTCTGCGCCTTGCGGATTCTCGACGAAGATAGCTCGACGAGTAGGAATATTGGCTGCTTCGATCTCACTCGCGCCGTCACCCACTGTCGCTGCACTTGAATCCCCTTGAGGTATCAAGATAGTCAAAGGAGAAATTCTCCAACGGGTATCACTCAACTGTTCCCAGTTCTTGAAGACCAAAATGCCCTTGGGAGTTTCCAAGACCTTCGGGGAATTACGTTGCCAAGAACCTTCCACAAAATAATCCTGCCACCAAGCCCCCGACGTCTCTTCCCCCATCGTGGGCTTGAATCGAGAGATCTCCACCTGAACGGGCTCAACCCATGGCGCAACTACGAACCGATGTACTGCCATCAGTATCAATAGTGGAACCAGGATTTTGGTGTACTCTCGGATAAACAATCTTACGACCCAAGTTCAAGGCGACTGAAACACTCACCCCACAGCCAAGCCTTCAACTATGGGGCACGATCATGGCTGCAAGGATGAATTTGCGTACTACATAGCAAAACGCCTCGGTGGACCGCTAATCCAATCCGAAAAATCGCTCTAGGGCTGAACGAACCAAATTGCTAATCTTCGACTAATCGGCAAAGTCAACTTTCGAAGAGCGAAAGTCGCGTTGCAAGTGAGCTGAAACAATCCTGAATTCAAAGGGCTTCCTGCGAAAGATGCAAAACATGAGAACTATCCTCAATCGTCCTATCTGCCGCGTAGCTCTCGCTGTGCTCTGTTCACTCACAGTGGTCGATTTGAACACCAGCAGCACCGCAATGGCTCAAGCACCCATTCGACAGCCTGCTGCCAACGCCGGAGGCCGATACACAAACGCACCAGTGTCACAGCCCCAAATGCAAACGGCACAACCCCAGGCTCAGTTGCAACCCCAGGCACAGGCTCCTGTACAGCAATATCAAATGCAGCCAGCACAGCCGCAGCAACAACTGCCAGGACAGCAACAAATGCCTGCACAGCCACAACTAACGACCGAACAAATGATGGAGCAGATGAAGCAAAGCGCCGTCATGGCTCCGGCGATCGAACAAGCTCCTGCGATCCTTGCACCTGCCTTTGTGCCTCTGTCGCCTGAAAGCGATCGTATGCTGAAATCCTTACTCGGCAAATGGCAGAACGCAACGCAAGGAATCGAACGCTACAAGTGCGACTTCCTTCGATGGCAGTTCGACATGACGAAAATTTCAGACCCAAAGATCTATCACACAGCGGCTCGAGGTGTTGTCCGATACATGGCTCCTGACAAAGGGATGTTTCGTGTCGATGAACTGAAGTTTGTGCGAAAAGACCCGCGTGACCCGCAGGCCGATTGGCAACTGCACGCAGACCCAGAGCAATTTGGTGAGTATTGGATTTGCGACGGGAACAGTGTTTACTTGTATGATCGAACTCAAAAGAAAGCGACCAAATACACGCTGCCTCCTGAGATGCAAGGCAAACAAGTTTTCAATTCGCCGCTCCCGTTCTTCTTTGGTGTAGACGCCCAAAAGATCGAGCAACGTTTTTGGGTCAATCCACTACCTGATGCTGTGGTGAACGAAAAGCCTGTTCACGTGCTCGACGTCTATCCCAAGACTCAAGCAGATGCAGTCAACTACCATCACGTACGAGTTTATCTTGATCAAGCAGAATCGCTTCCGGTTGCCATTGAAGTCTGCATGCCCAACTGGACCGAAGAAAAACCGAATCGCGAGTTCTTCGAATTCCGGAATCGAAACACGAATTGGAACCTGTTGGATAAGATCAAAGAAATGTCGATCTTCAAGGAAGAATTCATCCCCAAAGAACCACCCGCGGGATGGCAAGTAGAAGTCAAACCCTACGAACCGGAAGCCCCAGCTCGCGTCGCCAATCCAAACCCAGCCAACCAGCCAGGCCCACGGTAACCTCATCCGAAAAGCCGTCGCATCTAACGCCCCAAAACCGTAGCAGAAGTCGTAAGACCATCGCCAGTAATTGGTGTACCGACAGTAGCTTGGGACAATAGTCCCGAGCAACGATTTCGGACGGGACAATGGTCCCATCCTACGGTCCGTTTTTTCGGTCGATTGTCGAAGACTTCTGAAGTCTACTGGAAACGGACAACTTTCTATTAAACCGGTTTCGGACTGTTACGTAATCCAAGGCGAACGCTTTACCTACAAACCGCGTGAAGCGGGCAAGCAACAATCCCCCCTCGACTATTTTTCGCGACCTACACCGCGTATAAATTCGAGAGACAAGTGAGGGGCGAAGATTTCGCTCCGGTAAGACTTAACTTTCGTCAAGGAACTCTGAATCGATGACTTTTCCACTCAATTTTTCGCCAGCTCTGCGAACGTCTCGAATCTTACAAGCCGGAGCGATCGCGTTTGCTTTAACCTGTCATGCTGGGACAACTAGTCTCCATGCAGAAAACGGACCGCAAACCGCCAAACTGACTTCTGGCTTGGTCTCGGGAGTTGAGCTCGAGAACTTCTCGAAAACGATTTCTGCCGGTGAGGATTTCTACAAGCACGTCAACGGCGCTTGGCTTGACCGAACGGAAATCCCTTCGGATCAATCACGCTGGGGTTCGTTCTCGGTCCTCGATGACATGGTGAAAGAACAAGTAAAAACGATCATCGAAGAGGCTGGAAAAAATCCTAACGCGGCTACGGGACCAGCTAAACAAGTTGGTGATTTTTATCGCGCCTTCACCAACGTCGAAGCTCGCAACGCCGCTGGAATTAAGCCAATACAGTCCCTGATCGATGAGATTGCAGCCATTCAATCCAAATCTGATTGGATTCGCGTCACCGCCAAACTCGATCGCAAAGGCGTTCCAGGCATGATGGGTGCTTACATCGATCAAGATGCAAAAAAGTCAGATCAGTATGCGGTGCACTTGGTTCAGAACGGCCTGTCACTTCCTGACCGCGACTACTATCTCGAAGATGAAGGCCGCTACCGCGACGCACTTGTTGCTCTAGAAAACTATGCAAAAGAAATGCTCGCCGCAGCCGGTCACAAATCTCCAGACTCGGCAGCAAAAGCAATCGTCGCGATTGAAAAGCAGCTCGCAAAAGCCCAATGGTCCCAAGTTGAACTTCGCGATCCCATTAAGTCCTACAACAAAGTTGCTATTACCGACTTTGAATCAAAGTATCCGAACCTCCAGTGGAAAACGGCAGCTATCGAAAGCGGGCTTCCAACCGAAGGGACTCTGATCGTCGGCCAGCCAAGCTTCTTTCAAGCGACCAACGACCTCATCGAATCGCAAGAGTTAAGCGATTTGAAAGCTTACACAACCTTTCGCTTGATCGATGCCTACGCCGAAGTACTCACTGAAACACTCGAGCAAAAGCACTTTGGTTTTCACAAAACAGTCCTCAGCGGTGTCACGGACCAAGAACCTCTTTGGAAGCGTGGCGTCATGGCTTGCAACCAAATGCTTGGGATGCCGGTCGGCCAGCTTTATGTAAACAAGTATTTCCCGCCTGAAGCAAAAGAACGAATGGAAGGTCTTGTGGAAGGCCTGAAAGCCGCCTTTGCTATTCGTATCAAAGATCTTGAATGGATGAGTCCGGGAACAAAGAAACAAGCACTAGAAAAACTAGCCAAGTTTACTCACAAGATTGGCTATCCAAATAAATGGAAAGACTACTCTTCAGTTGAAATCAACGACCACGATGTCGTAAAGAACCTGATGGCACTTGCTGAATTTGAACACAAATATGCGTTGGCGAAACTTGGAAAGCCAATCGATCGCGACGAATGGGGAATGCCTCCTCAAACAGTCAACGCATATTACAACCCACAAATGAATGAGATCGTTTTTCCGGCTGGAATTCTTCAGCCACCGTTCTTTAATCTCAAGGCTGACGACGCAATCAACTATGGTGGGATCGGCGCTGTGATCGGTCACGAAATAAGCCACGGATTCGATGACCAGGGAAGCCAATATGACGGCGATGGAAACCTCCGCAACTGGTGGACACAAAACGACCGCATGGAATTTGAACGTCGCGCAGATCAACTCGTCAATCAATATCAATCCTACAAGCCATTCCCTGACATGAACGTCAACGGGAAGCTTACACTAGGTGAAAACATAGGGGACCTCGGTGGCCTCAACGCTGCGTACACGGCATACCAGTTGTCACTCAAAGGCAATCAAGCTCCAGTGATCGACGGGCTCACGGGCGATCAACGCTTCTTCACCGGATGGGCACAAGTCTGGAGATGCAAGTACCGTGAGACCGAACTGCGTAAACGCCTGCTCACGGACCCTCACTCGCCCACCAATTATCGAGCCAACGGAATCGTATCGAATCTCGATCCCTTCTACGAAGCGTTCTCCGTCAAACCTGATGCGGCCATGTATATCGAAAAAGACAAACGCGTTCGTATCTGGTAATGAATATAGACCGTGTAGCCTGTCCGAAATCTCGTGCTCGTGCTTGTATCTCAATGAAAGGTATTCGTACTCGAATCGACTTCAATCGGATCGAATACAAACACATTCGTAAGCTTGAGCACGAGTACGTGAGTGCTGACGTTTTGGATTGCTAACCCCTCTTGGATTTTCCTCAAGCCCGCACAGATTGTTGCTCATGTCGCGCTTCCGTGAGCGAATCCGCACATACGACTTTGTCGCCAGCCTACCTCTTCACAGGTATTACTCTACAGACTTATGCTGCGACTTGCTTGAGGCACTCCATCGCGTGTCCGGGCAAAACATGGATTCGTTCGTATTGAGCATAGCTCATCTCCCCCGCTCGAATTTCACCGATTGCCCGACTATCCATGGTTACGGCACATCGATTGCGGTCTTCTCGGATTAGCAACTTGTTTCGCTCCTGAAACACAAGCGTTCCGTTTCTCAACACGTAGTAGCGTCTCTCCGAGACGCGAGCTTGCTGCGTCCTGGAGAGACGCCAATGTATGAAAGCAATTATTGAAACAAAGCCTAGTTCGACAGAGCCGCTTTGAACCTGACAAACACTCGCAACTCTGCTGGGGTACAGCTTTTGGGCGCCGAGCACCTTGGATGCTCCCAAAGCGGCTAAAGCCTGGACTCCAGCGAAAAGTTGCGAATATCCAACTAGCGTTCCGTATCAACTCTCCCTGAATTCGAAAGCAGAAATCATGCGACTACTTTTAGCTCTTAGTGGAATTGCATTTATT
>JAIYDQ010000259.1 GCA_027487375.1 Planctomycetaceae bacterium | reverse complement strand
GGCTTACCTGCGCCATGTGCTCGAGCGCATCGCCGACACCAAGATCACGCAGCTCGAGAGCCTACTGCCCTGGAACGTGGCCCCGATGCTGGCGCAAGAAAAGCAGCAGGCCCTGCAGGCCGCTTGATCGGTTCAACCGTCAATGTGTGATTACCGGACGTTTACTTTTCGGCTGCATTCAAGCTTGTTACAACCCGCAACAGCGGTACCCTTGTCTTGGATCGAAGTCCCTGAAAACTTCGAGGACGATCGATTGATGACATCTACCTCAACCACGCACCAAACTGTTCTCAATGAACAACATTTCTATTCGGGCTAAAGGGGTAACTCCAAATGCAGAGCATCTACCTTAAGGTTGAATCCAACTGTTCGCAACGAACGGCACTTCTATCGGCCCCACAGGCGTAGCTTCAACCCCATTAGTCGGGAGTAACCATGTTTTGTAGGGCTTGCTCGGCGACCTTCAGATCGCTGACTGTGAGTTCTGAATCCAGTCGGTCCGTTGCTGCGATCGGATGCAATCTGGCTGCATGAGCGGTACGAGCCGCGTCGAGCAGCGTTCGCATTAAACGGGCATTGGCAAAAGAAGAACCTTTTTCTTCGGTTAACCGTACGCACAGTTTTTCCAGATATCGGGATGCAGCATCGCTCAGCGAGAACTGCGCCTGATGTGCTTTGGACTGGAAGATTGCTGCTAGCTGACTGGCGTCATAGTCTGGGAATCGGATTGTGGTTGAGAATCGCCTTGCAAGGCCGCTGTCTAGGCGAAAGAGAGCTTTCATCTCCTCTTCATACCCGGCAAGAACAACCGCGATTTGGCCCCGGTGATTCTCGATGAGAGGCATCAGCGTTCTGATGGCGACCGGGCCAAAGTCATTGTTGACACCATGCAGAGCATGCGCCTCGTCGACAAAAAGAAGAGCACCGATTGCCGACAAAAACACCGCCTTAGTCTTCCTCTCGGTTTCACCAATCACGTTGCCAACCAGATCTGCACGCGTCACTTCGATCACCTCTGGGCGCAAGATCGCCCCTGCTGCAAAGAGCTCTTTTGCAAGGATCCGCGCAACCGTCGTTTTACCTGTCCCGGGCGAGCCGGTAAACACAAAGTTCAGCCCGACTGATTCGCCTGGTGCAAGTCCGCCTGCCTTCCTGCGCGCGTCCATTTGCAGACGCGCTGCAAGATCGCGCATCTGCTCCAGCACTGGCTCCATGCCGATAAGCTCGGACAGATTGCTGATATCTGGTGTCGAAGCTTTCTCGCCCGGGGGATGCGGCTGCTTAGGTGGCATGTAGTTATGCTCACTCGAATCAATCGTAGTCGGCCGAAAAGATCTCGCCGCTTTACTGCAAAACAATCCTATAAGCGGCGCAAAGCTTAACGCTGGGTAAGTCGTGATTAGCAATAATCCCGTGACAACACCGGCCAGCGTCGTCCAGCGTGTGTTGTGACGATAGCGTGTGTAAAGGTACGCAAAACTCGCGCTCAAGGCTGCTCCACCTGCTACCAAGGCCGATACTTGAAGTGCGTCATGGATATTCATATCCGATCCTTCATTGAGTACCGGGATCAGAGTAGGAGGATGCACTCTCACTCTTCCCACCACCAGCGGAATCAATGTGCCCACCGCCGGAGTGTGCACTTGAGGTAACGCCAATATGAGTAAATGCCGGTGCGGCAGTCACATGAGGGTGCGGTGGTGCCGGAGCGGTAGGAACTGTTATGCCGGCTGAGAGCTCGTCCACTGCTGCGGTTGGCCAAGTGGCTTTGGCCGTTGGATCTAGCCCTAGTCGCTCGTAATCAACGAAGGCGACTGGCGTAGGCAGTGCTGGTCTGACGTCAAGCGCTCTATGAGCAGCAATGCTGGACCTACCCGGCGCAGCAAAGTCGAAAGAGCCTTGCAACTCCAGCCTCTCTCTGGTCTCCGGGTCATAGCTTGGATTCAAGCCGGGATAGAGTTGTGCCGCCGGAAATGGATTCAGGGCACCCGCCTGTGCGAGGCCGGTAACGATTTCCCAATGGGGGTGTGCCTGGAGCGCTCGAGTCACCGGACCCTCACCACGATAGGAGTCAGCCGTGACATCCGGTCCCCAGTACGACTGCGTTCCGTCTTGGTCCTTGTCAACATAATGAAAATTTGCTGACTCGAAGGCATTCGCAAAATGCGTGCCAAGGTTCGATCGCTCCCACTGCGTCTGGTTCGTATCCGTCAATGAGGGCCAATCCGGCATCTGCCTCGGTGTCAGCCCAGCCTGGAAGTAGTTGCGATTCGCATCGATGATGCTTCTTGCTGTTGCGTAATGTGCGTCGGCTTCGGCGAGCGTTGAGGAAGTCTTGGCCAGATAGTCGGCAGCAAGGGCACGCGCCACGGCGTCGTAAAAGAGCTGTTGTGCGATGGGCGATGCATGTGGATTAATCGGTACGTTCGGGGGATCGACAAGTTGTGGATAGACCGCGACGACCCTCCCATCGGAGAGTTCAACCTGGTTTCCATTTAGTGCCTGAAGTGCCTGATCACGGCTCGTAAACGTGGGCGGAAACTCCCCCAAAATAGGGCTTGAGGCATTGTTATGACCCATCTTTACATCCCTCCGCCCGGAACTGGTGCGACGCCCTGGCTACGCTTGTTCATGTCGTTCATAAAGCGTACAGCTTCACTGGGAAAGAAAAATCCCCTGAACGAAAAGAATCTGCCCCCCGGCACATCAACCCGGACGTCTTGTAGCGGTGCCCACCAGCTTGACTGGCACAGAGACCAGAGCCTCGCCTGCCAAAGGTCCAGGGAAAGATGGTGGACGTGCCGGATGCCGCTGATCATATGAATTGTTACCTGTTGCGGATCGTCTTTTTGTCCCCTAAGAACAACGAGCAACGCGCGGGCGCCGGGGATGTAGGCAAAACCGATGAGAGTCAGAAGCAGCACGCTCGAGAGTAGATCAAATGCTCCCGACAGCGCCTGTGGCGGGATCGGGAAATTGGGTATCGCGCTGGCCAGTCCGAAGAGGGTCGCTGCCAAAATGGATGAGGCCAGATATGTGCCGATCAATCCATAACAGCTGTACCACTTCTGCCTATAGCGATAGAGGATCAGTTCGGAGGGCCAGTTTGACTTCTTCGCGTAAATCGCTCTCATCCTGGCGTAGGCGAAGTACAGACCGCCCCCGAGCAGCATGATCACGAGAAGCACGGCAGCTTTTGCCTGATATCCAAGGAGCTCGGTCGGTAGCAGGCCCGCCAAATGCCCAAGTACTACCGGTATCGCTTGTACAACTCTGAGCAAAGGGGCGATAAACACGTTGTACAGAATGTAGACTGCGGCAAACGCGATCGCTACAAAATCGTCCAGCATGTTTACCTGGATGGAATCAGAGAACCCATTGATCAGAATCTGGAGCGCCGGAAGCAGCGTAGCCCCGGCGGCCATTGCTATCCAGATTGGGCGGGGAAGCCATCCGAACGCCCGCGTATACCAGCGCGACCCATGAGCGGCGCGAGCCCTTGGATTCGGCATTTGCATTTCCGCGACCAAAGCGACTAGATCAGCCGCGTGCGTCGCGACAATCTCCTCTAACGGAACCCGTGGATACGCTGATCGAATTGCCACGGCAATCGACTCATCCGCAGTGACCGCAAAGAGCCGTGTTGAAGCAGCAAGAATACGTTCGGGACTGCCAGACCGCATTGCGAGATCTCTCGCTTGTCTGAGGCAGGAGACGGCTTCCTCTGGGCGGCGCTGCGCGAGCGCTTGAATGGCGCGCGCATTCAGCGCGGACACTTCGGCGTCGAGAGTGTCGTACTGTTGCGATGATTTCTCAGCGCCCTTGTACCGACTTTTTCGCGCGTTCTGCATATCTCGGTCAGGCAGTTCTGGGGCCACAGATTCGTCCATTTGGCCCCCACAAGGCGCAAACACGCTGCGCCAGGCCAAGGCGGCAACGAACACGCCGAATGCAAGCTTCTCCGCGCACTAACAAAACAGTGCCCTCACTTTTGTTCCTACACTCCAAAGGTCGACGCTTTAAGCACACTTAAGATAGGTCTACATGCCCAGAAGTACGGGAACATTGATTTCGATCCAAGCGGGATGCCGTTGGCGCGCCCCGCCTCCCTGAGTACCCTCCCCTGCGGGCAGCTGCAGCCGATTGAAGAAGACCTCGCCATTGACCCTTATCCGGAAGTCGACATTAATTGGCTCAGTTGTCCGCCCGGCGTAGTGATTGACGTGGACTCGGAGGTTCTTAAGCGGCACCTCTTTTGCAAAGGTGACCGTCTCGAAGCCCCGACTTGCCGGCAGCGAAGTGATGTCCTTGATCAATCGACCTCCGTAACGCTCAGAGCCTGGGTCCCCGTAGAAGAGCTCCCGGTCACCGTCCGCGCGAACGTAGATGTCGAGGTCCACATTCCGATCCCACGTGATGCCGACGTCGATGAGTCCCTTCGTCGTTCCTGCAGCAAGCGGTTTTTTCGTGACCGGAGCCTGCCACAAACTGGCTTGCCGTTTTTGTTCTTCGAGGTCAATGCGCGGATCGGTCACTTCGACGACTCGTAGTTTGCCATCACCCGGAACCAGTGGACCGTAGCCAACTTTTGGAAACACATGACTACCAACATTTTTCAAGTGGTCGAGGCTCCCTGAGAAGGTGGCGAGATTGCCGCCCATCCGTCCAACAAAGATTCCATAGAAGCGGTTGACTTTGGCGTGGTGAAGGTTCTTGTCCTTCGCGGAGAATTCCGATGCATCCGCAGAATGCACAACATGAATCGTGATGTCGTGCAAGGCACTCGATTTGCCCAGTGTGCTGAAAGGCGAATCGGCCGTTAACAAAAAAGCATCGGTGGGATAGCGGTTCACCATCGAATAGGCATCTGGGTACTTCACCAGGGGCGAGCCCACGAACACCGACTGAACCTTGTCCTTTGGAAACTCCTGTTTGCGCAGCGGTAGCTCTTTCAGATAGCTAGCAAGGTCCATGCTTGCTGAGTCTTGCCCTTTATCCGTAAAGAACTGTTTGAGACTTGCGATATCTGCAGCCTGATGCTTCATCAGCCAGATCGATTTAGCATTTAGGTTTGGCGCCAGGGCCATTTCCTCGGTCACGCGAAGCGTTGCCACCCGTTTTCTTGACATCAGATCGTAGACGATCACGACGTCATTTTTGCTACCATTTAGCACAACACCTGTCACGGTCGGCCATATGTCCTGTCGACCCCTCGCGTCTGGAGCAATGGCAAACTCTGTCACCGTACTTCCGGTCGCTGAGCTGCAAGCAATCGCTAATGCAGCTTTACAAATCTCCTTGTAGATTTTCACTTTTCAGTCCTTCAGCGCTGTCAACGCGCGTTGAAACTGCCCAATCGCTTTCCCCACAAACGCTTTTTTGGCGAACGGGATTTGCGACAGCCACGTCTCGATTTCCTTGATATCTTGTTGCAACGACCCGACTTTCTCGAGTAGCTCTGCGCGTTGCTTTGATTCGAATTGGTACCGTTCGCGCAGTGCATACACTTTCCGGATGACCTTTCCGGCGCCTTCATTGCGCGCGATTTCCAACACTCTGTTGAACAATATAGCCCCGCCGCAAACCTCCACTGCAATCTGCGATATTGAGCGGATGCTGAAGGTGAGGCTGTGATCGGCTGTCGCCACCTGGTTCAGCGTCGTCAGTGCTTCAACCGGGGCCCCAGCCTCGTGGGCAAAAGTTCCCATCCAAGCTGCGACTCCGGCTACCGCTACAAAGGCAAACCCGTGGCGTATTCGGCGCCGCCAGAGGTCGCTTGCGATCGACTTTAGCTGCTCTTTTGCAACGAACGCCCCGACCATCGGCAGCGCCGCCAGCATATACGACGCGGGTCCGGACACAACCGCTGACGCCGCGAGAAAGCTTTGGTTTGCATAAATCGATACAACTACAAGGCCGACCGAAGCCGCGCCATACACTGCCAGCTCAACCTGATCCGTGCGGCCCAGGGGCTTCGGATCATGGACATCAACTTCGTCACCCGGTTGCAGCTGGCTGATGACACTTTCCAGTTTTTTGAGGTCAGCCATATTTTTCTCAAGCTGGCATTGCTTTTTTTGGGCCTCGCCGGCCACCTCCTTACATGCATGGGCAGCCATGGCATCGAACTCCGAGCCGTAACATTCCGCGATCGCATCAAGGGCTTCCTGCATTGTTTTCTCTTTTGCATTAACGGCTTCTGCCTCGCCGGCCGTGAACACCTGACTCGGTGGTGGCACGTTAAGGGCAGGCAATAAAACACGGCGAGTCGATTGTGTGGCAACTTTGGTCGGCCTTGGGAGGTCATGAACATTCATTTGGAGCCTTCGTGTATTGAGGGTGTGAACATGATGATTTTGGTCGCCGTCCATTCAACGTCACTTCTGGGCGGCACCCAAAATTCGGGCAGCGCTATCGGATCCACCAGCGAGGGGCATCGGTGCGAGCATCGTGAAGTTTGGGTCAAGGGTGGGCGGGTGCTAACCCCGATGGACGGATCAGCAATGACCGACAGGGCTAGCAACTTGCCCCTGTACCAGTATTCAAAGAGGATCAAACCCAAAAACATCGAGTCCCCCAGTTCTTAGGTCCGTTCAGCGGAGCTGAACCACCGGCCACCCCAAATGTCGACCAACAGTATCACATCTGATGTATATCACACCAGAACTTCTTTCACTTCGCTCAACTGGGGCAATCCCTCGTCAAAATCAAGGCTTTGAGAGCTAGAACTTTCGACTAAGACAGCGAGGCTGCCATAGGGCCGTATCACTTTGGCGCCCCCTCGGGCGCAGGCCGGGATAACCATGCCAGAGATGTGCCTGTGCCTTAGCTACTTAATGTAAGCAGAATCCGCTTGGCTTGATACATTTGTTTGTTGATCGCCAACTTGGCCAAGGCCCATGAAATCTCGTTCACAGACATGCGCGTCGATCTACAAGCTACCGGACAATCCGCAGCGGAACGCCGGCGTGGAACGCTTCAATCCACCGTGCGCTACGAATGGGTGTCCTAACACTGCTGGCCGAGCATCTAAGAAGTTTTATTTTTTGACCCGCAGTGGATGCGGCCCAACAATGAGGACTGCTCGCGCAGTACCTAGGCTCGTGTGTCCCCGAAGGGGTGACTGGCTAGTGCTGGATCGCTTCTCTACCTTGGCGCCCAGTGATATTTTGGGGGACTACCATGAGCTGTCGAGAAGAAGACGAGTAGAAAGAAAGAACAAGACCCAGATTTTATTCAGTTGGACATGTGGCCCTAGACAGCGGTGTTTGCTTTCGCTGCTTCAAGCAAAACTTGTTTTGACCCTCAATGCTTCATACCTCTGTCGCAGTCGAGCACGGTTTTGACTCATTCGTTCTCGATGTGCCTTTCGGACAATAGCGTGCGCTATTTCTTTATCCGTGCCCCACTTCTTTTCAATAATTATGTCATCACGAACAGTCTTATCAGGAAGAAATTTCGAGAAATTCATGACGTAGCTTCTGGAACAGTAAGAACGGATCCCGTCCGTTAACTTCCGATCTATTCGGTACAGGTCATCCGAAAACAATACTCGAAGGCGATGGTATTTTCCATAGTGCTTGTCGAAGAACTCCCTGACGTCCCCAGACTGGTACGGAACAAACGCAGTTTTTGGATTGCTATATAGTGATTCAATCTCGGCGCGCAGCTTGATCCAGGTATCGTAGTTCAACGATTGCTCAGAAATCTCGTCTCGCCTAGCAATAACACGCTCTAACTGCGCTGCAAGCGTCGCCGCCAACGCATTTAGCTGTTCATCGGGAGAGTTAAACCGCTTTACAACCTCTAGCACTTCATTTTCCTGGACCGCATCAAGCACCCGAACCGAAGCGCTGCTGTGATCTACCTGAGCCGCTGCACGTGAAGTTTCTCGTTGCAAGTCGGTTGAACTACTGTGTTTCGATCCCTCCTGGAGTTTGTCGCTTACCACAAGCTTAACGGCGGCATAGTCTTCTGGCTGACAGACGCTTTGTTTCTGGTGTTTCTTGCTGCCTTGCGTCTTTTGCGCGAGCTTTGAAGCGGCTTTGTTCTCTTTTGACCACCCTGAGGGCAGAACGCTCGAAGATTGTAGTTCCAATGCTTCAGCACTCATTTTCAGCTCCAAACGAATTACCCAACCTGCGTTAGGCCCGGCAGACTCATGACATTTTGTGGACTGGGCGAACGGTGACGCGCCCTCGGCGCGAGCCCCTCATCTCCCGACGTGCGTATCGATGTACTACAGTTAGCACTTACGAATTCCCAGACAATCAACCAATCCCCGAGAAATACAGCAACATCACTCACTGAGCTACCGTCCCCGGGTTAGTCCGCGCGCATGGCGCACAAACCGCTGTTAATTGGCCAACAACGCGCCGAAGATACGGACCCAAAGATCGTTCGACGGCCGCCCCATATGGGGCAAAAGAGAGCGAATTGTCCAAGAACCTAAACGGCATAACAATCGTAACTATAAGATTACAAAAGCGTTTTAGACCCGTATCAGCAAGATAAAGCCACAAGCTTGCCTATTTGGCAAGCAGTGTTGCGCACTCGCGCCAAAACCGAGAGTGTATCAGCTAAGGGTATGCACACACAAACGTCGCTGTGAGTCGCCTACTTGGGTTTACCAAAACTGGTCAATTTCCACTTTCCAAGACAATGAATGTCGAAATTCCCGTTGCCCAAATTGCGAGTGAATTTCTTAGTGATCTGACGAGCTTTTCCGAGCCACGAGTTCCTAAGTGACAGTCTTCAGAGAACTTCGCAGTGTAGGAAAATCGGTCAGGACCTGGCATTAATTAAGTTGTGGAAGTTCAGACTTGATCTGCCGGTCCCGATTTATTGTCAGTGGTTGGGTCAGATTTATTCAAGTCGTTTACGTTGGTGTTCCTCAGCTCCTCTCCTCCAACCATTGTTCGGATGGGCGCTGCCCCGTGGCACAGCCAGTAGCGATTCGCAAAAGCTGTTACCCCACGCGACCAATGCGACTGAGGGCGGAGAAAACCGCTGTTTATTGTTGAATAGTGACTCTATTGTGATTATGATTGGGGCTCAATCCTCTTGTAGGAGCCTCCGGTGGAAAGTCCTCGCAAGCTCGACTCATTCGCAGCCCGGGTTGCGCTGAAGCACTTCGCTGAGCACGCAAAGTCGCTTTCGCCCAGCCAAAAGGGCTACCTGACCGCCCTGGCGCATTGTTTAGCGGACAGCGCCACCGGCGAAATCCTGCGGGAACGCCTACTTGCGGATGTGT
>JAIYDQ010000325.1 GCA_027487375.1 Planctomycetaceae bacterium | reverse complement strand
TGAATCTTGGGTTTTTCATTACACAGTTTCCTGAAGTAACGATTGAAGAAGCATGGAAGCCTGCGGAGATTGGCGACCGTGGGTGGTTTGGGAGGCTTGTGCCATCCGAGTCGCAGCAAGCAAACAAACCAATGTAACGAAATCAAGTTGCTAAGCCGAAGAGCACAGCACGTTCTTGGAATGCCGCTCACACGGTGCTCATACACCGGCTTTCTACCTTGTTACAATTGGAAACATGAACTTGCAATATGGTTGGCTGCAGACCAAGCGGAGAAAACACACATCCAAACTTCAAGAAATCTCCGCCCTTGGTTTCATGTCACGCTTTGCAATAGTCGCGGGCGCAGATTAACTACACGTGCATTTCTTGCCCGGTCCGTTACCCCATAAAGTGAAATGCAAACCAAGAACTCAATCTATTCTAGAATCAAAATCGCTTCTATGATCGAGCGAGTTTGGTTCTAATTGTACCACTTCGAGACATTGTTTATTGAGGTGCTTACGAGGTAATTCCCAGCAACATGAATATGCCTCAGGGGCAGGTTGTCAGATTGTCAAAGGGAGTTCCATGCAAACAAATGGTTATGATCGATACTGATCCTTGACATGTTCATCATCGAATAGCTTCGCCACGATAATTGTCGATCGATTGGTAGCCATAACCAACCAACGGTTCGGTGCGACTACCATACACTGGACTGTAGTTCCCGAGAACGGAGTGTCTTTCAGGTTCGCGTCTAGCGACCGAACCGTCGAGCGTACCCCGAAGCGGAACAAAGTTTTCCGCCCTCATGACTTCGAACTCGGCGTCTTCGATCACCTGCATGGAATCGTCTACACCAACAGATCCCGACTTGTCAAAAATGTTTATCATTGTTGATCGCAAGTACTCATGGGAGCCTGGGCTTCAGATTGAACCGATCATTAACGGAACATCGCTCGGCCAATTCTCTTCGAAGACTTTTAAGAACGTCGGGCAACTGTTGAAGAAAGGGGAGAATACGATCGAGTTTCGCACGACTGCAATGCAGAAGACTCCCGAGGACAATGCCATGATCATCTCTATCGGTCCCGCAAAAGTGGATGCGGGTGGAGATTCAATTCAAATGGATCGGGTTCTTTGGAGCTATGGAAACGACTCGGATTGGAAGTATATCAAATCGGACGAAAAGTTTGTCTACAAAATGAACCCGAACGCGTTGGAATCAAAAGTCATAGCGAAACTGATGATCGATGGACTGCAATGCGAAACGTCGCTTGGGCATGGAGATATCGTGTTAGAAGCAAAGTATGACTATTCGTGGTGGTCACCGAAAACTGCATCGGTCTATGTAAATGGCCAACCATTAAGCTCAGTGATGAACACGAATCATACTATGGTAATCAATAGCATGTTGAGACCGGGAATCAACGAGATCAAAGTAATATGCCGTGGTGTCGACAACAGCCTTGCAGAAGACAATGAATTGACGTTTACTGTAGGGAAGTGCAAATTTAATCCATCAAACGATTCCTACTCGATGACACCCATTGACTCGCGCAAGGTAAGTGACGGTTTGATTCGAAACGATGACAACGAATTCGTCAGCAAAGAGAATCCAAATCTTGACTACTACTAGCAAAACTTCTCGGTGAACATCGACAAGATCCCAAATGGAGCTAAGTAGATCTGGTTTTTTCTTTAGGCTTTCGAAGCGTCTTGCAGGGACGCTGTTAAGTGAAGCCGAGTACGTTAAATCGAGTTCGGAAAACAAGTAGAATGTTGTTCCCCGTAGAAAGGAACCATGATGGATAACTCCACGCACATTCTGGCGGCGATAGCGGTTTTGATTGCGACTTCTCTTGTCGGGTTCGGTTGCCGCTACCTACCAACGAAGTGGTCCTTATCGACGTCATTAATCTTTGGAGCTTTGGTAGGGGGAATTATCGGCGTGCTTGCAATGCAAGGACGCATTTCCATGAGCTTTGAGTCGGGTGCTACGTCATCACGGACGGACAATACCATATTCAACACTCTCGGAGGTCCGGACCGAATTGGAGCGGCATTCAGTCTCGTCTATCTTGCCGTCATAGGGGGAGTTTGTGCATCCGCTGTGGCGAGTGAGTCAATTAGAAAACGCGTATTGAAGCTTCAATTCGGGGAGTACGGCTGGAAAGGCCCGCAAAACGCTTACGACAAATCCGAGTGCAAATCCAGGGTAGTCAAGGAACAGCAGAAGTATCTACCGCTTTACCTGGGCGGCGGTTTGTTCTTGCTGATTTTCACTATCCTTTTCGCAGCGGGACTCTCAACGACTTGGAACCACCAGAAAGTCGAGGGAATTGTGTTAAAAATTAGTCCCGAAGAATCGCGGACATCCCGCCCAATCTTGTCTAAGAAGGTACCGGTTACCATTCAATACACTGTTGACGGCGTGAGTCATCAATTCAAAGAATACTACAGCGAACATGCAGTTCCGAAACTAAACACTAAAGTAGATGTGATACATGAACCCAATAATCCATCTAATGGAAAAGTAGATCACAGGGGCGCTGAAATGATGATTGTTCTCGGCACTGCGCTGTGCGGTGCTTGGTTAGTATGGTGGACGATTTCGAACTGGAAGAAACGATTGCCTCAATAGCTTCATCCATTCATCTCGACAATCGCATAGTCGTTTGACTTGAATCTGCCGAAAGCAACTTGCAAACTAACCATTAAACGTAGATTTAGAGCTGATAAATTTAAAGTGTTACTCGCCTTAATGGCCACCAGCGAAGCGGAACAAATCCTCATGGCTTACTTCATCCACTGGCCGAGCAAGCGTCCTATTTGGCTGGGCGAATACGAGTTCAAATCGAGTACTACGACTATTCGTGAGGAGATTGGAGTAGGCTGGTGCTTTGAAGACCTTGATATTGACTTGAGGGATCGTGACGGCGTCTCGAAATCAAAGACGGGGACGGCTAAGCTGCTTTGGGACAAAGCAAACCGCAAAGGAGCTGCTCCAGAAGTTCCAATCCTGGTAACAAATTTCAGCGATGGCGATGTGCTTCATGTCGTTCTAAAAGGCACGCTTGCGAGCTACTCGACGCCTCTTAGACTTCGACTGAAGGCAAATGCCGGTCGTATGAGAGCCCGAGAGCAGATTGTCGAGGAAGCGAAAAGGCATTTTGCCGAAAAAGCGCACTACCTTTGGGGGACGGCTGGTAACATTCCAGGGGGCGAAGACTCGCATGTCGCCAACAAGGCATCAAGTGCCAAAATGATCCTCCCAGGTTTCGCGCAGCCATCCATGCGGATCACTAAAAAGGACGACCTGTTGGATCCAAAGCAACCGTTGATTGGGGCCGCTTACTCCACGTTTAATGGGCTGAATATTTGTGGTGGCCGATTCAAATCTTATCCGGATAAGAGTTCTATCGATCTAACGTCGAAAGAGTACCTTGAGTATCTTGATAAACTGAAGTCGTTGGAAATGCCGGAATGGAGTAAAGTCACGTGTGTAGGCGAAGATAATTTAACTCCCAGAAGTTGGAAGTTTCAAGGCAGTACAAATTCTCCAGTCTTTGCCGAAAGCTGTGCGGGAAAGAGACAGATTGACTGCATCGGGCTTGTCAACTTTTGCGTTTCCAAAGTTTGGGCAAAAGGCTCGTCCAATTGTGCTGCGGAGATCTCCGCCTGGATGGATGAGAAGGTGATTTTGGACTCGAATAATCAGTTCGCAGGTTACGAATCGGCGAATGGAAACTTTGGCACAATGGCCGTAACCGATGATTCTGATATTGCTGACGGAGATTTAGTGGGTCAGTTCAACGGGCGATGGCATCATATCGGAATCATTCAATATCGAAACGGTGGGTGTTTTGTTGTTCAAGCTAGCGATACCGAGTCAGGTCTTACGGAGGTTCCCTACAATCCCAAATCATGGGCGCGTAGGACCCGGATTCTAGATCAGTGTCTCCTCGATTAGTTGTTTCGCAAATCATTTTTTTGAGACAACCAAGGCTTGTTAAGTCAACCCTCGAGGAACGGCGTAATCTCCTGCCGCGTATCTGCTAAACTCACACCGTGTTTGCTTTTGTTTTTTCCTAGTTGAGCAGAACAACGATCGCGATGGCTTCGAGCAATATAAAAAGTCTTAGAATAGAAGCGAAAAGCCATCAGAAGAGAGGGAACGTTATCGGTGCGCTTCAAGCTTTGGATAAGATCATTGCTTTAGATTCTGCGAACTCGATCGATTGGTGTATGACGGGGGCGTTGCTGAATGAAATTGGAGAATATGCACAGGCGATTGGAGCGTTTGAGAACTGCCTCAAAATTGAACCTGGGAATGTGGAAGCTATCTACGATCTTGGCAAATCGCTTTATAAACTTGGAGATGGAAATCGCGCTTTGGGTTTGCTAGAGAAAGCCGCTCTCGCAACCGGTCTTACCGACGTGTGGATGGGACTTGCTACGATTGCTCCGGGAGTTCAGGAATGTGATCATGCGAAAGTAAAGCGGATCCGCGAAAACTTTGCAGCAATGGTTCGACAAGCTGAACGCCCACTACTTCCTCCATACGAAGCCAGTCTTCTCAGGTCGAATGGCTTGCACCAAGAAATAGGTCCTTATCGCATCGGCTATCTCTCTGCTCATTGGCACGATGCGAACTACATGAAGCCCGTATGGCCGTTGATCAACGCGCATGACCAAGAGCGCTTTAAGATTCACCTGTTAGACGACTCTACTAACGTCAATCCCGATTGGCAGTGGCTTACGAATCGCGTCGTCGAATCACATCGAGTCGTTGATCTAAGCAACCGAGAGTTGGCTAATTTCATTCGAAAGCTTGATATCGATATTCTCGTTGATCTTAGTGCTTACAGCAAACCAGAACGATTGGGAGTTTATGTGCACCGGCCAGCGCGGATTCAAGCGGCGTGGTTCAATATGTATGCGACTAGCGGTTTTCATGAATTCGACTACATCATCGGTGATGATTCGGTGGTCCTTCCAGAGGAAGAGACGCATTATTGCGAACGCGTTTTGCGATTACCGCTTAGTTATCTTACGTTTCAAACGAATCACAATGCTCCAGAAGTGACGATCGATCCCTTGCGAAAGATTGATCAATTCACGTTTGGATGCCTCGGAACGCAATACAAGATCACCCCTCAAGTGATCGAAGTGTGGTCTACGATATTGAACAGCGCGCGTCGTGCTCAGCTTATTATTGCGAATGGTGCCTTGACATCGCCCTGCAACCGAGCC
>JAIYDQ010000300.1 GCA_027487375.1 Planctomycetaceae bacterium | reverse complement strand
TGGTTGTTTGAAAAGCTTTACTGTTACCATTTGCGGGAGGCGTTTTAATTCGAGTCGTCTGCGTTGCAAGGTCTGACTTGCTGTCGTTAACCAGTTGATGAAGCAAAACAAATACAACACCAAGCATTGCCGAACACATGATCAATTGAGTCAAATCGACTAAGTATTCGGGCACTACCACTATTCCGATAAATAGTAGGCTCATCATGAGCAGGCATGCTGCCGGGGAATACCGAAACAGCATGAATGTGCCCACAAATATGGCGATTATCAAAATCGGTTGCCAAGGATTTACTGAACCCGCTTTTCTTAGATATGTGAGATTAGTATCGGCAATGGACGTTGTTTTTTGACCGACAGAGTAATCCAGAAAGGTAAATGGGCTATTGCTAAGCCATCTTCTCAATTCGAAACGATCATCCCGTTTTTCTAGCTCCCAATCCCAGTAAACGTTTTGGATGCCGTTTGAATCGTTTAAATGTTTCTGAGTGTTATCGAATATTGAGAGGCCATCTGGCATGGTGATTGTCGACACACTCCCCAGCACTTCACATGCTGGTTGGAGATCTGGCCAATCGATTTTAACTCCATCTTCGACAGATATCGGATTACCATCGATAACGATCTTCAGAACCAATTGCCGAGAAGCAGAATCGGTATCCTGCTTATTTCTTGGGAGTACAACCATCCATGGGTATTCTTCTGATTTCGTGGAGACAATCTGTAGTCGGTGCTCACCATTCAGTAACGCGTTTCTAATCCTCCAGCCCTTGGCAATCTTGAATGCGAATTGAGATGTGTTTTCGTAGTGCAGGCTAGCGGAAACTTCAGCTTCCCGACGACCATCGCTTGAGATCTTCTGTTCGGTTTTCAGCTTGCTAAGCCATAGATCCGGGGTTTGACTCTTGCGTGAAAAAGAAATGCGTTGATCAGGCGATTGAGCATAAAGAAAACGTTGATAACGAAAGCCATTATCATCAAACCATAAGCCTTGTGGTTGTAGCCGGCCATCCAGACTTGCCTTTGGTAAATCTACAATCGACAGATTCGACTCGACATCGAGTCTTGCTCTCAATTGATTTGCTTCAGGGATCAGCGGCAGTTCAACAGCAGCATCTAACGGAGAGCGATACACAGACTCCAACTCAAAACTAGTTGAAGTTGGGCTGGGTAGCACGAGCCTGAAACGTTGAATACTGTCAACGCTTGATGACTTGCTAGGATCTTGGTTTTTCGTTTTGTCGCCGCTTACTTGGTTGTCAAGTGGGATCGATTCGATAGGTGTCCAATTTCCTTTTGCCGAAGGACTAATTGTTCGGTAGTTCCATTGCAAACCGGCAGCACTTGAGCTTGACAGCGAAACGAGTACGCTCGTTACAGTCCCCGCAATAGGTGTGCATCGCACTGTGTGTGATGCCTGAAGCTCTTGGGAGTCGGTTATAGGACGAATGCGTGTATCAAGCTCCGCAGTGAATGGGGCCGCCTGACGGCAAAAAGCTAGTCTTGGTACTCTCCCGGCACCAGGCTTAATGAGCCAGAATCGACCCAAACGTGGAAGCATTGGTTGGTATGCGGTAGGGAGATCGGTTTCAGCAATGCGTGACTTAATCAGCCCTACATTTCCGTCGATGGTATATCGGCCTGTTGCTTCGATTATGTAGAAATCGGATTGCGGGAATTCCTTGAAGACGATCGGACGACATGCGTCGAGATAGAGAATTGCGTCGTTACCTAATGGCCTTTCTGTAGGCTTAACAACTTCGTTCGATTTCGCCTTCTTGCAGTTAACTTCTAAACTAAGTGGTTGTGCATCGGAGAGGGTACTCACCGTAACATCATAAACAAGCCCGCCTGGTGACTGAGCACGTCGATCGGGGCGACTTCGGAAACTTGCGGTTGCCTTCGATGCGTCCAAAGGCTGAACTGACTCGAGCGTCCAAGCGCTATCAGTTTCAATCGAGAACGATCCTGAGTTCACAAACCGCGCAGGTAGCAAAACCCGGGTCGTTGCCGTGAATCCATCGTTTGTATTGATAAGTCGTGTGACTGCGTCAACCGGTTGCTGAGGGAATGAGTGCGTCGCCTTAAGAAACACGTCTGGAGGATTACCTTGCCAGGAAAAACGAAGCTCTTTCGACTCACCGCTGCTACTCTTATCTTCTGCAACGATAACACTCGAAGCACTGGTCCGAATCGAATTTGCTTTCCAATTGTCGGCAAGTCGAATCGAAGTGGAACCATCCAGCACATATCGACTATCCCAACGAATACCTGGCAGTTCACCAAGATTGTTTTCCGGAACCCAAGCCGAGATCGCCTTTACAGTTACTTGCGATGATTTTTGAAACGCATTCTGAAGCGGCTTTTCAATACTGACAACAATTGTATTGGCAGTCTCGCCCGCCTTCCACGATCGCGAGGTTCCATTAACAAGGATCTCGGTGACTCCCAAACCCGCGTCGATACTTAGAACAGCGTCGTACATCTCCCCAAGATTGTTCGCCGTGTTCGAACCGTCGAATGCATAATCAACTTGAGAGGTTGAAGAAACCTCAAGCCCGCGTGCGCTCAGGTCATACTCAATCTTTTGGCTGTTGATTGTTCCTGAGTACGGTAATGCGATGCGAGTTGCATCTTTTCCAATTATAAATGTAGAAGTCCCAGAAACAGGCAGATAAACGATCCACCAGTTTCCGGATGAATAATCGCGGCTAAATTCGATCGGCCAGTCACCTGGGATGAAGCCTACGACACTCTTCACTTTCGTTACGACATTCTCACTCGACGGAATCGACCATCCGGGTGGCAGATCAATGAGCAATCGCGATTGCACAGCCGAAGGTAGCGACAGCGAAAAACGAATTTGTGATCGATTATCGTTCCACTCACCACGAGCACTCCAACCGATCCAAGCATGTCCCATCTTCGTCAAAGGCAATTCCGCGATACCGTTGGGGCGAAAACGAATCGCATTTGAAAAATCCTCGGGTTCTGTCTCTGATTTCCGGACCCTCCGCAGGGGTCGCCAAGCGATTGAGGCTTCGGGAACCTTCCAGACACTTCCTTTGCTGACTGCACTTTGCAGATCAAGGGTCCAACGTGAAGAATTCGACACAAGATCTTGGCCGACTAGTCGAGCGACATAGACTGCTTCCGAAAGGTGCGGAGACGCAAATGACTGTGAATCATCTTCTGACGGTAACGCATCATTGAGAAGTTCGACAAGCTTTTCTCGATCGGTCGGAACAAAGCTGTCGCCAAGTATCGATAAATCGGACTCGGGAACGAAAACTTGCCGCAATTGAAACCCAGCGGAGTCAATTGGCTCCGCGTTGATCGGCGTTTGTATCTCGTCTTTAATAGCCTGCTGTTGCGCAATCACATCGACGGACAGCTTAAAAAAGATCAAAAGGGCAATGCACAAAACATAAACCGAAACTTGCAATGTTCTTCGGGCGGTCGAATCGACGAACTTGTCTCGTGTCCTTATCACAGAAGAAAAACAATACTCGGTCATTCTAAAGACTCCGACCGATGCGAGTCGCTCCGATGATTCTCTGTTCGCATCGTAGAAGCAATTGCGTCGGATTTTGAACCTCCCGATCTATTACCGCTAGCGCTACCATTCGCAAGCAATATTGATTCAGGCTCGATCGACTTGCGTGCTGCAGGAGACTTTGCAGTCACTCCATCGTCATCAGCAGGGGACAACTGCGTAGGTTGCGACCCCGATCGAATCTCGGGTGTTATCGCATTAGCAGCTTTCGCAGCAGATTTCGCAATCGGGTTTACGATCGTGGAGCCGGTCGATTTAAAGCTGCCTGAAGCTGACTCACGTCGTCTGGCTCTAACTGGCCAAGCCCAACGACACAAGTGAATGATTCCTATCAACATCAACGACACAACCGCGGTCTGACCGACGAGTATTGCTCCATCAGGAGCGATGGAGGCGAGTAGAACGAGCACAACGCTGAAAGCAACCCAGATCGAAGGCCTTCGAAACCAAGTTGATAAGCTCCAGAGTATAGAAATTGCGATCACCGTTGAACCAATCGGCAACCAAATCCAAACTCTGGGTATAACAACAACGCTACCAGCTGCTGCATCTTGATTTTTCGTTTCAATCTTCAATATCGAAGTCAACACGTATTGATTCGTGGATTGCGGTAATGATGGTTGACGCGAAGCATTAAAATCCCGCTCGAAATCCAATTGATTCTGCGACGCAACTCGCTTCATGCGCCAGTCTGCTATTGTCCAATTCCAATCAGAGAGCCAGCTTGAGGGGAAGGACCATAATACTTCTTCACTTGGCACTGCAATTTGCCAAACGCAAGATACGGTTGGACTAGCCCCTTCGATATTAGGAATGAGCGGTTCAACTTTCGTCGCCAATCCGCCGGGAAGGCTATACCAGTTCCAGAACTCTAAGACGTGCTTCGAAGGCGTATCTGCGTTCTTAGAATCAATAGGACACCAAAAGCCTTCTCCTTCCGAAGTCCCCTCTGATGACGAAGACGACAGGGCGGTCACGGCAACGCCATCGATAACAACCTTCAGAGTTTGAGTGTCCCAATTCTTGGGCAATTTAAAGGCAACTCTCCGTTCGACAGTTTCAACCTTCATCACCACGCGTTGTCGAACTTGAGACTTGTTTGTCAACGTTTGCAACCAAATTCGATCAATCGCAAAAACTGGCAACGCAACTTTTGTGAGTGCCCGGCATTGCGATTCAATAAACAGGTTTGAATCGAAAGGAGCTAAAAGACAAGGACCATCGAACCTCGTGAGCTGTGTTAGATTCCCCTCTGAGTCTTTCACTTCACATAAAACATCGCCATCGACCTTTAATACAGGTGCCCTTTCAAGAACGGTAGATTGACTATCGATTTGGAGATTGGCTATCGGATACCTTCGTAACCAGGAAGTATTTGAATCAGAACCATCGACTTGCGCCTTACGAACATCGATTTGCGAACAAGAGAGTTGAACATCAGCTTCGCGAAAAGCCTCAATCATGTCCGCTTCGACCAAGTAACAGCGTGGGTCCGATGAATCCGGCCGAGTCGTCACGGCGATTGGTACGTCATTTAAAAGCAGTTCCCATTTCAAAGTCGCGGTTGGGGAACTTACATTCTCAATCGAGTCGTTAGGAACCTGAGTATCGAAGTTAGGAACCCGAAAGGCGATCTTACTAAGATAAGGACCTTCAACGTGAAGCTTCCATCGACGATTCAATGTCCAGCCGTTCTCCCGAGCGACGATCTCAGTATCTGCCACTCCAGCAACAACCCGTGGAGTTAGCTTTAGTGATGATTCCCATCGCGCAGAATTGCTGCCGGAACGAAATCGATAAGCAAGCGGCGTATCGATTGGGCTTGGCAATTGAAAGTACGATTGAAAATTTTCAAAACTATCATTGGTCCTTGTCATAGCGGTTAGCCTTGCTGGTTCGGACATCGCCTTAAATGGAC
>JAIYDQ010000296.1 GCA_027487375.1 Planctomycetaceae bacterium | reverse complement strand
CGCCGACTTGCTAGCAGTGACTGTTTCCTTTGCAAAAATTTGCGGGACTTGCGACGGGTCATTCGTTTCGTAGTGACGGCCCTTACCTGTTTTTGCGATTGCTTCTAATAGAGCAGTATCCGAGCCATCACCAACTGCAACCGTGGAAACAGTAATTTTTGCGGAAGACATCGTTTGCGCAAGCCCTTCGAAATCGCCAGGTGACGAAACACCGTCAGTTAGTAGGATGACGTGCTTCAGTTTTGCTTGAGTGCTTGTGAGCATCTCATAAGACAGTTCCATCGCTGGATACATTGTCGTGCCACCGCCCGCTTCGATTCGTGCAATGTCGCCACTGATCTGCGCCGTATTGGTTGCCGATTGCATCTCGCTGATAACGTAGCTATCGCCATCGAAAGCGATAACAGCAACCGAGTCGCGTCGACCAAGGAGTTCTACAGCAGATCTGGCCGCGGACTTTGCCATCTCAATTTTGTCACCTGACATTGACCCGGACTTATCAATCACCAAAACCATCCCCAGCGATGGTTTCTCTTTCTCCTTTTCGAAATCACTTCGAACAGGAAGAATCTCTTCGAGCGCGCTTTTGTAGTATCCGCCCAAACCAAAGGATTGCTCACCACCAAGCATCATGAATCCCCCGCCGAGCTCTTGGACGTATGTTCTCGCAACCATCATCTGCTGGCTTGTCAGGGCGGTTGCAGGAACATTCGATAGGATCAAACATTCATAGTTTTGTAAGTCCGATAGCGATTCTGGCATTCCTTGCGGTGGTCGGACATCGACTTGAATCCCTTCGTCTTCCAATGCATAAGCCAACTCGCGAATCAAATTCGGGTCGCTTTCGATAATGAGTACTCGTGGTTTTCCAGAACAATATGCGAGACCCGATTCAGTGTTGTTATCGAGCAGCGTATCTTGCTGAAGTCCGGAGACGCGAACAGTAAATGCGGCTAATCGTTCCCTTTCGATCGACTGCTGAAATCGAAACTTGTTAGCTCCCTTTTTCAAGGCACGCTTCTCACTGACAACTTTGTGATCTCCACGAAATACTTCTACGAGCCCCTCATCATCGTGATTCGATTGGATAAGCACGTCTACATAGAATGGAGCCCCTTCTTGAACTTCTGCGGGGACTTCGACCGATGCGACTTGTACCTCTGGTTCACTACTAGTAGGTAAAGGAACAGTCGATATTGGAATACGGCTTCTCGCGACGGTTGCAAGTGCATCACCGAGGGTCTCGTTGCCATCGCTTAGCAAAACGATCTGAGGCACATAACCAGGTGGCATAAAGCCGGCCGCCGCCTCGATTGCCGCTTGGATATTACTCCCGTCCCGGTCTTCCTTTGTAAACGTCGATGCTGGTTTCGATAAATCAGATTGCTTGGACGCAGCAATTTGTTCTGCATCACGATTGGCGTCGACAACCGGTTTGTCTTTAACTTCTTCAGGTGACTTTTCTATCGATTCTTGAGTCGCGTTCTCAGTAACATTTTTATCCGTCTTGGATTCGATAGGATAAACCAACATTTGATCTTGAGGTTGAGCACCGTGCCTAGCAAAAGGAATCCAAACCGCTTGGTTCGAGCCTCGTTCTTGGTTTGCAGCACTTAAAAACTCATTGGCGATTTGCGACGCATCCTCGCGAATACTGAGGCTCTGATCAGCAAGAAAAACGACCCATTTCTCATCGGTTGTACGAAGATAAGTCAATCCGCTAAGTGCCAAGACAATCGCGATAGCAATCAGAAATCGTGTTGCAAGCGAAGCGATTCGTTGACGCTTGGGAAAGTCGCTCAAACTACGAACGAAGAAGCCCACAAGCACTGCTGCCATTGGCAGCAACACCCAAAGCATCCAAGGTCGCGTCATTTCAAGCGGTATCAAGAAATCATCCTTATGCGATTACTCTTCGCTGATAGAAGAACCATTCCAAGGCTGTAAATGCAAACGCCAAACAAGCAAAATAAAACCAAAGTGGCCGGACTAACCAAGCGAAAGATGGCCATGTCATAGACTCACGCGCTTGACTCACTTCGCCTGCGGCAACGGCAGGACGCAGATCGGTCTCACGTTCGTTCGATAGATTAACTGCAACTTCTTGAACGACTTCCAAGTCTGTGGTAGCTTCGTTGGAAGGCAACGTTTCGGCATCTTTGACGATTTTCCAAACACCAATCTCATCCAGTGGTCCGATCGTACACAGGTTGGAGGGAACAGTTGAATCAGATTGAGCAGCGGGATCGAGAACACTCTTGACCGCTTGTTTCGCAATTATCGGAGATCGATTACCGGATGGTGAGACGGCCGAGTAAGAGACTTTCTCATCAGGTGGCAACTCGAATGTGAATAGCGAACCCGTTGGAAGAGCCGGACGAAGCTGATCATCCTGATTTGCAAACCAGGAGAGAGCGTTGCTAATCAAGATTGGAAACGATGTTCGGAAGGCTAGGTCACTTTGGTCCAGATTGACCCCCAGGACCAAGCACTTTCCTGTCGACCGATCTATCTCGGAATAGACCGAATCACCCGAAACGGTACCTGCAAGTACTTTTGGAGATTGAGTAAATTGAAGTCTACGTGCCTCGGGGACCAGCACATTATCCATACGAATGTGGGTCATCAGCGGTGAATCCTCAGCTTGTTCGGTAATGATTGGATTCTCCAGAACACCACCGACGGTCCAAAGATCACTGTTGTTATCTGGGTCAATCACGAAGACGTTTCCGGGAATGATTTGCGGTGGTGTGTTGCGATGAAAGATAACAATCGCGTCGCTGGGCCACGTTTCGGGAAAGTCTTTTCGAACCTCAAGATTCACAAGCGAATTGGCTTCGAAGACTTTCTGAAGAAACCAATTCCCTGGAGTGATGAGAAGGACTTTTTGAATCTTGCGTTCAGGGAGCGTCGCCCATGCGATGTCATCGGAGGTAAGGCCGTTAAGTTGCTCTGAGTTCGTCGCGGCGGAACCCGCCTCCGCGGGTGCCGGTTCGATGTTCGTTAATCTTGCTGTTAGCGTTCCACCTTCCGTCGAAGCCTTCTCAAGTGACTTCGTCCAGCGTTCGCCTGGTTTTAATCGAAGCGGAACAATATCCACCGGAACATCGTTCAGTGAAATTTCCAGTCTTGCCTGAACCGGATCTTTCGATGCATTCGAAACCGAAACCATGATTTCGTAGCCAACAATATCTCGAAATGTCCGTCGAGCTTGAAAGGCCGTGATTCCAATGTTGTTAGTGGCATCCCCGATATAGACGAATCGAACAGGATTTTTACGTTGCTCTGAGCCGTAGGCGCTAGCCTCGGGTGTCGCGCTGCCCTCGGGTGAAGTGCTGATCAACTCTACCGGCGAGTTACCCGTGGCTAGAACCGTCGGCTCAGAAGTGACTAGCTCCGCTTCCGATGTACATCCGTCTGTAAACACGATGACTTCACCATCAGGATGCGTACCTAGCAGTCGTTTACCGAGTTCGATTGCTGGCTTGAGGAACGTTGCACCGTTTGTTGGTTGGATGGATTCGATCGCCCGGCGAAGCGTTGGGCTATGATCGGTCATCCCAACGACCACCTCGGGGGTGGCAGTTGCCAAGACGATGGCAGCTTGGTCCGTTTCACGAAGGCTTATAACCATTTGCTGCGCAGAAGCGATCGCTTTGGAAAAGCGACTCGTGTTCACATCCGCCGCTTGCATACTAGCCGACGGGTCGATGATCAGCACAACACGTCTAACCGCTTTTGATTGCCAGGGAAGAAACGGATCAGCGACCGCGATCACAAGAAGCGACAACATTAATAGTTGAGCTATTAAAGAAAGAAGGTGCTTGAAGTTTTGCCAAATCGAACGAGGCTTCTTTTCGTCGTAGATTTGGCTCCAGAAAAGATTTGTCGAGACAGGAACGCGGCGCATTCTTACTTTCAAGATGTAGAGTCCCACAATCGGCAGAGCGAGGCCGGCTAGTAAGAACGCTATCGGGAAAGCAAATGGCATGGGAGCTGGGAGTAGTCAGTAGTCAGTAGGCAGTTGGTGGTTGTTTTAGTTGTTTGCTTTGGCGGAGAGTTGCATCATTTGAATTAGGAGATCATCGAAGGGGACAATTGATGGAGATTGCGTGCAGCCCAATTCGTAGTTGCGGCAGTATTCGCGGACCGCTGTTTGATGTGCGTTGAAAAGTCGTTTATAGTCGCGCAAGTTTCTTTCCGTTACCGTGACTTTGCGAACGATAGCCGTTTCTACATCGAGAAGCTCCACATCGCCAAGAAGCGATGGATCCGCCTCTTTCGGATCGTGTAGCTGGATCACTTGGGTATCGAATCGCTTGAATCGGAGCTGATCAAGTCCTGCTTGAAAGCCACGCTGGTCAAATAGATCACTAATGACAACAGCCATTCCCGATCGGTTGCCGCGGTGAATCAACTGTTGAATGGAATGCTCCAAATTGGTGTCCTGGCCAACAGTATTAAGCGATTCTAGGAATTTTAAGATTGCGAGAATTTTTGCTTTCCCGCGTGTCATCGGAAGTTCCGCAACGATTCCATCCGCGAATGCGATGATTGCAATTCTGTCTAAATCGGCAAGCGCGATGTAGGCTAAGGCGGCTGCCAGTTGCCGTGCGAGGTCGAACTTGGCTGGAGTACCGAACCCCATACTTTTTGAGCAATCGATCATGAGATAGACATGGAGATCTTGCTCTTCTTGAAATCGCTTTATCAGCAAATCTCCGTGGCGAGCGTAGATATTCCAGTCTAAATATCTCAGGTCATCTCCCATCGAGTACTCGCGATGCTCGGAGAACTCGATTCCTGATCCCATCTGCATAGTTCGTCGCTGGGCCAAAAGCGAGCCACGAAAGACCCGTTTCGACATGATCGAAAGGTATTCCAAACGCGTCAGAAAATCAGGTGGAAAAAGCATTGCATTATTTAGCTAAAGCGAACGCGTCCTCAGAAACATCCGCAATGATTTTTCGGATGACGTCATCGGGTTGAATTCCTTCGGCTTGACCTTCGAAATTCAATATGAGCCGATGTCGCAAGACTGGAAGCGCCATCATCCTCAGATCGTCTCGCGATACGTGATATCGACTGTCGAGAATCGCACGAATCTTGGCTCCGAGAATCAACGATTGCAAACCGCGAGGGCTAGAACCGTAGCGAACATACTTTTTAGCAGAGGCAGAAGCGAACTCGTGATCGGGATGTGTTGCAACAACCATTGCGATCCCGTAGCGACGCACTTCGGATGCGATTGGGATTTG
>JAIYDQ010000196.1 GCA_027487375.1 Planctomycetaceae bacterium | reverse complement strand
GGACGCTTTTGGCTTCCGTTGCCAGCTAGACTTCTAGCAATTCAAAACATCCTCTCGAATCTTCCTCGCGACAGGGGGCCTTGGCATGGCTCGGCGTGATCCGAAAATTTTTATCTCCATTGTCCAAGAATGCGCGTTGCAGAGCGAATAGCATTGGAGTCCAGATTCCGCTTCCAAGTTTGAGGTTGCTAGATTATGAAATCCGCTCTTAGTTCGCTATCCGCGCTTCTCGTATTAAGTTTCACGACAGTATTCGGTCAGGATCGTGTGTATGCTCCTTTGGAGGTACAACCTGACTGGAAAGCTTCCACGGTAAATCTCACCGTTAAGGATGGGACACGAGAGCGAGACATTCCGCTTCGTGTTTATCTTCCATCGTCACCAACTGCGGCACCAGTGATCCTTTTCAGTCACGGGTTAGGAGGTTCGCGTGAGGGTAATCCTTACCTCGGTCAACATTGGTCGGGCCGGGGCTATGTCGTGGTGTTCATGCAGCATATTGGGAGCGATGAATCTGTTTGGAAAGATGCTCCGATTCTTCAACGAATGACTGCGATGAAACAGGCTGCGAATTTGCAAAACACGGTAAACCGATTTAAAGATGTTTTCGCTGTGATCGATCAATTAGAGCGTTGGAATGTTGACAAAGAATCCGAATTACTTGGAAGGATGGATCTTAGCCGACTCGGTATGTCCGGCCATTCCTTCGGAGCAGTGACTACACAGGGAGTCAGCGGGCAACGAGCCAGAACAGGCGGTGCGCCATTTACCGATGAACGCATCAAAGCTGCAGTCATCATGAGCCCCAATAGTCCCAAGAACGGTGGCGACCCGGCGAAGCTATTCGGAGGAGTCTCGATTCCTTGGATGCTTATGACTGGAACTCGAGATGTCGCAGCCGTTGGGGATGCGGACGTTGAGTCACGGCTTGCTGTTTTTCCTGGACTCAAGGCGGGGAACAAATACCAATTAGTTCTTGATGGGGGCGAGCACGAGGCCTTCAGCGATCATGCACTACCTGGAACTAAGAACAAAAGGAATCCAAATCATCATCGCGTAATTCTTGCTTTGAGCACTGCGTTTTGGGACGCTTACTTGAGCGAAGATGAGCAAGCGAAAAGGTGGTTGGACGGTTCCGGGCCATCGCAAGTTCTTGATAAGGCAGACCGCTGGGAAAAGAAGTAAATTCAGATCGCCATTACCGAATCCAGATTGCCGCATGCCGACGCATCGGATGATTAGCACAATGCAGCCTAGGACTCGCCGTTGACCGATTCATCAATCGTCGTGTATCATCACGGCTGTTGTCGGGAGGTTTTGTTTTTTTGTACACCAAGTACAAAGATCCTACCCACAAAGGTTTTATTTGAAATTTGCCGGTTTCGAGCTTCATTGCGGAAGGTTCATCAGTGAACCTGTGTCAACTGAATATTTTGGCATAGCAGTCGAAAACTTAGGTAAATTCGCCAAGAAAGGCATTGTTTTTATGGCCACAGAATTGGTCCAAAAATTGATCGAAGCCGGTACGCACTTCGGTCACCGGGTTTCCCGATGGAACCCCAAGATGGCACCGTACATTTACGGTCGCAAGAATCTTATTCACATCATCGATATTCGCGAAACCCTTCGCGGAATGTTACGAGCCAAGAAGTACTTGACTCAAGTAACCGCTGGCGGGTCGCTGATTCTTTTTGTTGGAACCAAGCGTCAAGCAACAGAAGTCATCGCCCGAGAAGCGGCTCGTTGCGGGATGCCATTTGTGAGCGAGCGTTGGCTGGGTGGTGCTCTGACCAACTTCCGAACCGTTCGAAATCGAATGGGTCGATTGGAAGAACTAGAGAGGATCATGTCCAGCGATGACCTCAAGGGCTATTCCAAAAAGATGCAAGCGTCGCTAAAGCGCGAGTACAACAAGATTTATCGAAACCTGAACGGTTTGCGAACACTCAATCGTCTTCCTGAGTGCTTGGTCATCGTCGACCCCAACAAAGAAAAGAATGCGATCAAGGAAGCACGAAAGCTAGGTATTACGACCGTTGCACTCATTGACACCGATTGCGATCCAAGTCTTATCGATTTGCCAATTCCAGGCAACGACGACGGTATTCGCTCGATCGATTTGATCATCAAGCAATTGGCTGATGCCGTTCTAGCGGGACGCGCGGAAAATCCTGAGCTACAAAAGATCACTCCGGTTCCTGGCAAAATCGGTGCGATGACTCCAGAAGAGACCGAGAAATCGGAAGAAACCTCGCCCGCCTAGAGTCTTTGGATTCAATTGCTAAGATAGTGCGGTATCGACTTCGAACCGCACTTTTTCGTTACTGTACAGTGCAATTTGCAGTACAGACCTTCCCGTAATTTAAGTTCACAAAAAACCTCTTAACACTGTCTGGAGTTGTCGCCATTATGGCCGAAATCACAGCTGCTTTAGTCAAAGCGTTTCGCGAAAAAACTGGTCTTCCGATGATGGATTGCAATCAAGCACTTACCGAAGCAGGCGGCGACGACGCCGTTGCGATGGACTTGCTAAGAAAGAAGGGAGCGAAGTTGGGTGCTACTCGTTCCGACCGCGAAACTGCGTTTGGACGGTTCGGGATTTATGCTGGTACCAATAAGTCATCCGGAGCGATTGTCGAACTCAAGTGCGAGAGCGCTCCCGTTACGCAAAACGAAGAATTCATCCAGCTTGCAAACGATCTCGCTGAAGCATTAGCGACCAGCAACGTTACGACAGCAGAAGAGCTGCTCAAGCAACCGTC
>JAIYDQ010000034.1 GCA_027487375.1 Planctomycetaceae bacterium | reverse complement strand
CGTGAACATGACGGAACCACATATCCTTCGAAATGTATCGGATATAAGAAGGATTCTGGCAAGCCTTGGTTTCGCAGTGAGATTATCGAACTAAAACGGCTTGAAGAATTGCCCGATGATTTGAAGCAAAACTGAAGCTGTATCTATCCTACGAAAAGGTAGCTGAATTCGTAAGAATTCAGTTTGTCGCACTAAAGCTTTGGCTTGGGGGGCTTGACTGGCGACCTCCAAGGCAGAGCACCTTCCAGTTGCATCTCGCGCTTCCATACCTTATCGACATTTGCAACGTAAAGCGTTTTACGCTCAGGACCGCCGAAACGAGCATAACAAGGTCTTTTAGATCCGATTGGCATGGGTAAAATCAAGTGTGATCTGCCTGGTTGATCGCAGATTTGTACGCCCATCGCGGTTGAACAAACAAGCATCCCATCTTTGGTCGTACACATCCCGTCCAGTTGTCCTTGGAGTAGGTTGACTGGGACTTCGAGATGGAAATACGGCTGCTTGTACTGAAGCGATCCGTCGTCCTTGATGAAGGCTGCATGGACGAACCGATTTGGGAAATGAGCCACGAAAAGTTGTGCTTGGTCGGCGCTGAGCGTAATTCCATTGCATTCTTTGAAGTCATCGACTGCTTTTCGTTCACGGGTGGATTTATCAATCATCCAGACCTTTCCTCCTTGCGGATCAGTAAAGTAGATGGTTCCATCGTGCCTTACAACAATGTCGTTACTTCGAGTCCCTTCGGCGATCACTTCCATCGCGAATGTCTTGAGATCCCAAGCTCGGATCTGTTCGGCACCGCTACACGCCCCGTAAAGTTTTCCGTCGGGACCGAGGGCAATACCGTTTGCTTTTGCGGTGTCTTCTACAACAACACTTTTAGTACCATCAGGCGTAATGCGATAGAGTTTGGATGCGGGCACGTCGGTAAAATAGAGTGTGCCGTCGTCCGTGATCGCTAGTCCTTCAGCCCACTCATGGCCCTCGCTCACGAGTTCCCAATCTGAGCCGGCGACCAGAAAATCTTTTGCATCGTTTTTGCAATCGTTAATGTGCGTTGACACCGGGATTTTTCCATGGTCTTTCCAAAGCCATCTCATCACATCAGGGAAAATCGACGCACCATGTTTACCGTTATGAAAGCCTTCGCTCCAAGCGTGATTGACTTCGTAGCCCGCAAACTGAAGCGATCGGAGCATACTCTGATTGGCCATCCACCAATCGCCACCGTAGATGTTGTTGTCATTGCTTCCGTCTTGAAGAAAGATTCGAAGTGGCTTGGGTTCAGTCTTTCGGATAATCGTGGAGAATTCGTGAGCGCCTCGTAAGCCAACATAAGTCCCCACAGTTGTGAAGATACGTCGAAATGCATCTGGTCGATGCCAAGCTGCATTAAGCGCCGCGATGCCTCCGGAGCTAGAGCCACAGATTGCGCGGTCGTCGGGGTTGCTGCTTAGGTGCAACGCGTGGTTCTTTACAACGTGAGGGATCATTTCTTCAATCAAGAATCTTGCATACCGATCATCAACGCTGTCATACTCATAAGATCGGTTGAAGCGGTCTTGAGATTCCGAAGTTGGTGCGGGTACGACTCCAGGTTCGATGAACAGACCGATTGTGACCGGCATTTCTTTCGAGTGAATGAGGTTGTCAAACACGTTTGGAACATTAAAGCCGCCGCCGTCGCGCTTGGTATAATTGCGACCGTCTTGAAAGACCATTAATGCCGCTGGCTTATCGGACGAGTACTGCTTTGGCACATAGATCCAGTAGTTTCGTTTGGTCCCTGGATAGAGTTGCGAATCGTTGAATTGGCCTTCGATAACCTCGCCGACGGGAGTACCTGGCTTCAGTTTGGAATCGGGATGAGCAGGATAGCTTTCCGTTTCTCGATTCTTGGACTGCCCAAGGACGACGCTGTGTAGGCTGTGAATTGCAACGAAAAGTAATAAAAGTCGGAGAGGAAATGTTCGCATCAAACTATCGTTCCATTGACCAAAATAAGGGGGTAGGGCGGGTACATCGATTTGCAAATTAGCCCTGAGAACAAACGTTCGCGCAATCCTTAATGCTCGAACAGTAGTCCAGGTTGCAGTTCTGGATTGTACATGAATGCGGGGGACAAATTTTGAATTGAGCGTGAATGAGTTGGAATGAAAGAAACTGACTGAGACGGTTAGGTTGCAAAGCAACGAACACCTTGTTAAGTTGATGAAACCCCCTTCCGCCCTCCATTTAAGGACGCTGAGATGCCAAAAGCGATAGCCATTTCTGTTTTTTCTTCGTTAATGCTTGTACCGCTTTTCTTCGGACCGCCGAGTACATCAGCCGCTGAGCCGAATCGTCCGAATATCCTCATTATCTATGCGGACGATCTTGGTTATGGCGAAACGGGGGTTCAGGGCTGCAAAGATATACCAACTCCAAACATTGATTCGATTGCAAAGAATGGACTTCGTTGCACTCAGGGTTATGTAGCAGCGACCTATTGCAGCCCATCACGAGCAGGTTTGATGACTGGTAAGTATCCGACTCGATTTGGTCATGAGTTTAACGCGATAACGCGAGCAAGCGGGCTCTCGCTCAAAGAGACAACGCTCGCTGATCGGCTTAAGAAGCAGGGGTACGCAACAGCAGCGGTTGGTAAGTGGCATCTTGGGGATGGGCCTGAGTATCATCCAACCAAGCGAGGCTTCGATGAATTCTACGGCACTCTAGCCAATACCCCTTTCTTTCATCCGACCAAGTTCATCGACACCCGGGTCTCTGGAGATGTGATGGAAATCACCGATCCGGATTTTTACACGACAGATAAGTACGCCGAGCGATCAGTGGACTGGTTGGAGCGTAACAAAGCGAAGTCTTGGTTCCTTTACCTACCATTTAATGCCCAGCACGCTCCACTCCAAGCACCAAGAAAATATCTTGATCGCTTCCCGTCGATTGAAGATGAGAAGCGAAAGATGTTTGCGGCAATGATGTCAGCGATGGACGATGCCGTCGGTTCCGTTCTCGATAAAGTGAAAGCACTCGGTCAAGAAGAGAACACGTTGATTTTTTTCATTGCGGATAACGGCGGCCCGACTCAGTCGACAACCTCTCAGAATGGCGCCCTTCGTGGATTCAAGATGACTACATTTGAAGGAGGCCCAAGGGTGCCTTTCTTTATTCAATGGAAGGGGCGATATCCTGAAGGCAAAGAGTATAAATTGCCGGTGATGAATCTCGACGTTCTTCCAACCTGTCTTGCTGCTGCCGGTGCGCCGGTTCCTTCGGCGGATGGACTCGACGGGGTAGATCTCAGTCCATATTTGGAAGGTCAAAACGAGTCATCTGCTCACCAAACCATGTTTTGGAGATTCGGAGAACAATGGGCGGTGCGTCATGGAGATTGGAAGTTGGTGGTTTCTAAAGGAGGAAGTGGAAAACCAGAGCTCTACAACTTAGGTAATGACATCAGCGAGTCCACAGATTTAGCTGCAACCGAGACTGCCAAGGTTACTGAATTGCGAACGCTTTATGATGCGTGGAGTGCTCAGCAAGCGGAACCTGTCGCGATTGACAAACCGAATAACCAAAAGAAGGGTCCGCAAAAAAGACAACTTAAAAATGCTAAGGCGAAGGCCGCATAAGTGCGACCATTAAGACTTCGTTCCTATGCCTAACTCTACAGTGCCAATCGCTGTCGTCTTGAGCTTGAGCTATTCCTACTGTAGGCAAGTTCTTCGCGGTATTCGCTTGTATGCAAAAGATAAGAATTGGATGCTGTATCCAATTGTGATGCAGCCGGACCTGCGGAGGGTTCTGATTGATTTAAAGCCCGCGGGGGTTATTGCTTATGCGTTCAATCAGGAGGTCGCGAGGGCGTTACACGGAATTGATCTGCCGGTGGTGAATGTTAGTCGCGCAGACCCGAAACTTACCTTTCCACAAGTGAATATCGAAGAGTCGAGTATCGGTACGATGGTTGCCGAGCATTTGATTGGCTGCGGGCTACGTCACTTTGGTTATTTTGGGCCGTCGCGTTTCGGTCCCGAGAGCGGACGTGAAGGCGGGTTTTATAAAGGACTGAAAAGAATCCCGCATACGATCAGTGTTTGTCATACTCAACCTTCATCGTTCGATCCAAGCGATACGACAGGGTCGGCTGAAAACACTCGAGAGTGGGTTCGCAGTCTTCCTAAGCCAGTCGGTGTGTTTACGCCGAATGATATTTGGGGGATATGGCTATCCGACATCTGCAGACAGGAGGGAATAAGGGTTCCTGAAGAAGTCGCCATTGTTGGAGTCGATAATGACGAGCTTCTTTGCGAGATCGCTCAGCCCTCGCTTTCGAGCGTCGCGATTCCTTCGGAGCGTGTTGGCTACGAGGCAGCGCAGCTTCTGGAGAAGATTCTTGCCAGGACAACTCCGCCTTCTGAGCCTGTGCTCTTGCCTCCTCTTGGATTGGTCATCCGGAAATCGTCGGATGTCCTGGCTGTCGACGACCCGGACTTGGCTGCCGCGATTCGCTACATTCGTGAGAATGCCTGGCAGCCGATATGCGTTAACGACATACTCGATCAAGTAGCCGTGTCGCGGCGATCCTTAGAGCGAAAGTTTCGGGATCTGTTAGGGCACAGTCCAAGCGAAGAGGTTCGGCGTCTTCGAATTGAAAAAGCGAAGTCGCTTCTATTAGATACGGACCTCAAGATGGCGGAAGTCGCTCGAAGATCTGGGTTCTCCAGTGACAAGCAACTGTCTACTGTCTTTCTTCAAGTTACGGGCAGTACACCGTCAGCATTTCGACGACAAAACGGTTGCGGCATTGGTTGAGCCGATGTGGCTAGTTTTGCAGTTGCGATATTTGAAGACCTGATCAAGAAATCGTTCTCGTGCTCGTACTAGAACTCAAACGCCCGGATTCGAGGACGAAAACCCGAGTATCGAAGTGTCTCGATCGCCCAAAATCACAACTTCAAAACTAACTACTAAGGTTAACGAGAGAGGAAGTTTTCATCAGGGCGCAGGCAATTTTAGCACGCCACGAAGCAACTAAGCTAAGGAATCTTCACCACCGAAGTGACGCAATACGGGAAATGAATTGCGCAAGAATGCCTGTTAGGCTAGAACGCGCTCACTAGACTTTCTAAGCGCGGTGAACTCTTAGCGGTTAAAAAAATCGCGTATACAGTGAATAAAACTCCGAGGCAGTAGAGGGTGGCTCAATGGGACTCAGAACAATTGCGTTTTTCATAGCGATTGCATTCCATGTGCCGACACTGAATCCGTAAGAATTCCGACTTCGCTGGAAAAATTGACAAAATCTAGTGTCTACAGATGTCTTACCACATCTGCTACGAGTCCGAACTCCAACTTTAAATTGTGCTGAAGCACTAGTTTCCTTTAAGAGGCAAGTAAACGTCGTATGAATCTTCACTGGCTGCCGGTTGTACTTTTAGGTCAGTTCTTGAGCTACACATTCGTATTCGAAATAGCGATCGCACAAGATCCGTTTCCTGTTTCGATCCGAGTTGATGCCGCGGTATCTCAAGGTCCACTTTCGCCTATTTGGCGTTACTTCGGAGCGGATGAACCAAATTACGCGTACATGAAAGATGGTAGTAAGCTACTCGGACAGCTTGGGGAACTCTCGAAGGACGATGTATACTTTCGGACTCATAACCTACTGACCACAGGTGACGGAACGCCCGCATTGAAGTGGGGATCGACGAATGCTTACACGGAAGATTCTCAAGGCAATCCAGTTTACGATTGGACGATTGTAGATCGCATCTTTGATGAGTACCTCGCTCGAGGAGTCCGACCGTACGTGCAAATCGGTTTCATGCCGAAAGCTCTATCGTCAAAGCCGGAGCCATACCAACATGCATTTGGTCGTGGCGCAACCTTTGAAGAACTATTTTGTGGTTGGGCTCAGCCTCCAAAGGATTATGACAAGTGGGGTGAACTAGTTTATCAGTGGGCTCGGCATTGCAAGGAGCGATATGGCGAGAAGGAAGTGCTCACCTGGTATTGGCAGACTTGGAATGAAGCGGATGCACCTTATTGGAAAGGAACACCCGAGCAATTTCACAAGCTAAATGATATCGCTCTTGCGGCCGTACGTCGCGCTCTTCCTGGTGCACGCGTTGGAGGCCCTGACACGGCCAACGGCGGGAATGAGTTCATGAAGGGTTTCCTTAAGCATTGTGTGGAAGGCAAGAACTTCGCGACGGGTGAAATTGGGACGCCACTCGACTTTGTTTCCTTTCATGCCAAAGGTGCTCCTGAAGTCGTTGATGGGCACATTCAAATGGGCATCCATCAACATTTGCGAGCGATTGAGTCGGGCTTTCGAACCATTGCAAGTTTTCCGACTTTGAAATCGCTTCCAATTATCCTCGGAGAGTCGGATCCCGAAGGGTGTGCCGCGTGTCGAGGCGATCGATTTGGTTATCGAAATGGAACCGTCTACTCGAGTTACACGGCTGCCAGTTTCGCTCGTAAACATGACCTTGCCCGTAAACATGGTGTGAATCTCAAGGGGGCTCTTACTTGGGCATTTACTTTCGAAGACCAACCTTATTTTGCGGGCTTTCGACAATTGGCCAGTAACGGAATTCCGCTTCCAGTGCTCAACATCTTTCGAATGATGAGCAAAATGAATGGCGACCGGTTGTCAGTAACGAGCTCTCACGAGATTGCTTTAGAGGAAATGATACAGAATGGGGTTCGTAACACGCCGGATGTCGCAGCCATTGCAAGTCGTAACGAAAAGCAAGTCGCCATTATGGTTTGGCACTATCACGATGACGATGTAGTTGGCCCCGAGGCGTCGATCGAACTTGCAGTCGATGGACTCCCTGCAAAATTTGAAGCAGCCGAAGTAATTCATTATCGAGTCGATCAGTTTCACAGCAATGCCTATGATGCTTGGCGCCGCATGGGGGCTCCGGCATCTCCAGATCCAAAGCAATACGCGGAACTGGAAACTGCGTCACAACTCGCAAACCTTCCTGCGAGCAAGCCTTTGACGATCGAAAACGGGGCTGCAAAACTAGCGTTCAAGCTTCCAAGGCAAGGCGTATCGCTGATCGTTTTGGAGTGCCGTTAATCATGCTTGTCGGTTGTTGCGCTAGCATGATTGATCCTAGCTTCGATCCAATTGGTGTCGAATGCATCGAACCGTTGGCAGAGTTTGGATACGACTACATTGAGCTATCCCTTTCGCATCTAGTTCCAATGCACGAAGACTTTTGCTCTGCCATTGTCGAGAGACTCTGCAAATCGAAACTGCCATGCCTCGCTTGTAACAATTTCTTTCCGGCAACACTTCGATTGACCGGTCCTGAAGCAAACCTAAAAGCGAATCTTGCCTATGCAGAGACGGCGATTCAACGTGCTTCACAGTTGGGAGCGAAGAAGATTGTCTTTGGAAGTTCCGGGGCAAAGAATGTGCCTTCGGGTTTTCCATTAGACAAAGCGTGGACACAGATTCGAGATCTTCTAAAGCAGCTAGGACCGATCGCGCAAAAGCATAACTTGATAATCGCAATCGAACCCATCAGCCGACCCGAATCAAACATTGTGTTGACAGCTGCAGAGGGGTTGGATTTGATGCAAGAAGTTGATCATCCCAACATTCGATTGCTAATCGATTATTATCACCTGCGAACGGAAGATGAATCAGAAAGCATCGTTCTTACAGCAAACGACGCAATTCATCATGTTCACTTGGCAACAAGTGACGGTCGGCGTTTTCCAAAAACTATTGATGAAGGAATGGAGTCTTTTCTCCAGAATCTCAGAGCGATCGATTATCGTGGTGGCATTAGTATTGAAGCGTACACGAACCATTTTTATCTGGATGCATCCAACGCGATAGATTGTTTGAAGCAACAACCAAAAGCAACAAAGTAAAAAAATGAAAGACTTGACAGGTAAGAAACTAGGTGTCATTCATGCGGCTTTGATTTCGACTCAAGCCGTAAAACGCTACATCGACGAATTTCTACCGGAGGTAGAAGTCGTTCACTTCGTCGACGATACGATTCAGAACACCAATTTTGCCAGCGGGCCCGGAGTTATTCCTCGCAAGAACTTCGTTAAGTTCGTTCAGGCAGCGCAGTCGCAACATGATTATGGTGTTGATGTAATCTTGTTAGCCTGTTCGACCTTCAATCAAGCAGTCGAGTTTGCTCAGCCGATGATTCCGACGCGATTGGTTCAGATCGATCGACCGATGATGGATATTGCAGTCCAGCAAGGGAAGCGTATTGGACTTTTAGCGACCGTTCCGACTACCGTTCCCGCGTCGGAACGCTTGCTCCGTTTAGCAGCTCAGGAAGCGGTCAAGGATATCACGATTACGACGCGTCTGTGCAGTGAGGCTTTTCAAGTCCTTAAGGCGGGCAAGCCTGAGAAGCATAACGAAATGCTTCTCGAGGAGATCGACCGATTGTCGAGCGAGGTTGATGTGATTGTTCTAGCGCAAGTTTCGATGACAGCGTTGGAACCACGATTGGTCGACACGAAGGTTCCGGTATTGAATAGCGGTCGTACTGCGTTTGGTTATCTTCGCGAGTATCTGGAATCCAAGGACTAAAATGCGTTGGTGCATTTGCATTCTGCTGTTTCTCGCGATCTCGATCAGTTACATGGATCGCCAAACGCTTTCGTTGGCTGTTAATGAGATCACCAAAAGTGGCGATGTTGTTCTATCCGATAGTGACTTTGCAACGCTTAATACTTGCTTCCTGTTAGCGTATGCGTTGATGTATGTCGGTGGCGGTAAGTTGATCGATTGGTGGGGAATTCGTTGGGGATTCTTTTCGATCATGATCTTTTGGTCGTTGGCTGTTGTTAGTCATGGCCTTGCTTCGACGTTTATTGGTCTTGCCGTGTGTCGCGTACTATTGGGGGTAGGGGAGGGCGGGGGTTTTCCGGCTGTTACGAAAGCTATCGGTGAATGGTTCCCACCGCGTGAACGTTCTACTGCAATTGGTATCGCTAACGCAGGAACTGCACTTGGCGGGATGATTGCGCCGCCCCTTGTGGCGATGATCATCGCTTATCAGCACTGGCCTTCGCTGGGAAGCGACCTGAGTGACTCTTGGCGATGGGTCTTTTTTCTGTTTGGTATTTCAGGAATCGTTTGGTGTGTTGGTTGGATTTTCATTTATCGCAACGCGAATCGTTCGGCGATCGATATTGTTAGGACCGAATCCCGCAACGAGTCAGTCGCAATCGCAAGCGACGTGAGCTTAGAATCCACGGTTCAAGCGCCGGATCGGATTCAATGGATGAAGTTGCTGACGATG
>JAIYDQ010000422.1 GCA_027487375.1 Planctomycetaceae bacterium | reverse complement strand
TTGCATTGAAAACCTCTCCTATGGTTTATAGGGAAGCATGGGCGCTTGTGGCAATAGCCGAACCGTGACTATTTTGTCGACCGTCTCATTTAACTGGTCGTTTAGGTGAGAGGCAGGACGAAAGCTGCCACATTGGTAAACTTAAATCCGCCGCTCGCCTTACTATTGCCAAATGCGACTTTTGGGCATGTCGTGCTTACCGAACGCAAGGCTCTTCCATGACGATCAACTTGCCTGAATCGGCATCGACTTCCACGTTGGCTCCGAACGGAAGCGTTGCATTCTCCGGCACATGACCGACCGGAAAATCGGTAATCACCGGGCAGCGGACTCGCTTCATGTACTCGTCAACCACCGATGTAATCTTCAGTTCATCTGCGGGAGACTTGTAGGTAAATCGTCCCATAACGATTCCCGCAACCGAATCCAAAACACCCGCGAGTCGGAGTTGTGAAAGCATTCGATCGACTCGATAGGCTTCTTCATGGACGTCTTCTAAAAACAGAATCGCTCCTTTGGGTTCAATGGCATAACGAGTCCCCAAGGTGGAGCACACGAGTGTCAAATTACCACCGAGCAATCGTCCTTGCGATTTACCGCCGTGAAGAGTTTTCACTTGATGCCCCTGCGGAACTTCGATCGCTTCTCCGATCATCGATTTGGGAAACTTCGACACCAATAGCATCCGCTCGAACGATCGGTTCGCGAATGCGTACTCAGGTAAGTCCGCTCGCGCTAGGTTGCTCATCGGCATCGGCGAGTGAAATGAAATGACTCGTGATAGTCGAGCATTTGCCAAGTGGAACGCAGTGATGTCAGAATAACCGGTCACTACTTTCGGGTCACGTCTGAGCGCTTCGAAGTCAACACGATCGAGAATACGTGTTAGTCCAAAGCCACCTCGAACAGGAAAAATCCCGCGTACTTGTGGATTGCGGATCGCTTGATTGAGCTCCTCGACGCGTTGGTCGTCAGTGCCGGCAAGATATTCCTGCTTGCGATCGAGCATGCGTTCATCGAATTGCACGCGAAAGCCAATATCTTCCATCTGCTTCTTATATGCCAATACTAACGTCCGATCGGCAGGGCCAGCCGGAGCCACCAGCGCAATCGTGTCGCCTCGTTTGAGTCCATTGGGCTTGATCCAATCCATCGCGGGCTTTGGAGCCACATTGACTTCCGTTGGTGGGACAGCATGCGCGGAATCCGTCTTGAGTAGCGTTGGCAAGACGACTGCCGCAGTAGTAGCTTGAGTGAGGAACGTTCTTCGTAAGCTCGACTTGTGTTTCATCTGATTCTCAAAGTATGGCGTCGAAAGATGATTCGTTGCTTTTGTAATTCGCAGTATTCTAGTTGAATAGCGCCAGGTTTGCGCTGGAGTTCAGGCTTTAGCCGTTTTTGGCAAATCCAAGGTGCTCGGCGCCTAAAGGCTGTACTCCAACGCTGTACTCCAACATTGTTGCGATCGATTGTCGTGCTCAACCTGGCGTTGTCCAGCTAGGGCTCTCCTCACTGCGTAGCTTGATAAGGTACTAGAAACTTCCGTGTAGATACCATTTATTGTGAGTGAGTTCATGATAAATCCACCACCATTGGCCGTGTTCCGTTTCAACGCGATAGTAGTCGCGGCGATGCGAGGCCCCAGACCACCAACCGCTTTCGATTCGTTCTGGTCCGCAAGCATTAACGATCCCATGCCGAACCCCTTTGAATAGCACTTGAGCAATTTTCGAGGGCTGAGAGATGGCTTCCTGAGAATTGTTGATCGCGGCGGTGGTAGGGAATGTTGCAGTGCTTACTACGATCGAATGAGGAACGGGATAAAGTTGAAGTGGTCTTCGCAAGGGATCACTGATCGCTGGCTCGGCGGCAACATGACTCGTTGAGTCGTCTATCGATTTCTTCACTTTGGTGTTCGATGATTTTGCTTTAGATAACTTTCGTTTGGTCACTTGTGGGTTACCATTCGATCGAACGCCAGTCAAAGGTCGCCAAGTCACCATCATCTCGGGCTGTGAGTGCGCGTGCACTTGGGGAGCTAATACACCTCGACGGCCGAGTCGACTACTCAGCGAATCGACCAAACGTGCCATCGTTTCTTGATGGTTCAGTTGATCCATTTCAAACAATTCATTTTGCTTCCACAAAAGCGGGCCTGTCAGTGTGGCTTGAACAGAGATCGTGTGAATGTCTCGCAATCGCGAAGAGCTTTGCCGTTCTAGCTGTCCCTGAATGAGCGGCCAAAGATGCAAGTGGTCGGCTGTTGGTCGATAAAGCCCCAGTGCCATCACATGAGCCGGACCTTTTTGACAACGCAAACAAGCGACCCATCGCAATGCTCCTTGGCCATGATGCTGCAGTCGCTGACATAGCTCAAGAGTCAACCGCCGCAGGACTTCTTCGATTGTGTCACGTCGTGATGTAGCGAACTCAAGCGACTGCTCGCACGTAAATTCAGGCTGACACTTAAAACAATTGAGCGACTCTGACTTGTGCGCGATAACCGCATCTAAACGATCGATCAAACGCGTTCCAAGTCGGCTTGCCAAACCATGCCGTGGCAGTTGACGCAATTGACCGATAGTGCGAATTCCCAACCGACGCAGTGCAATAACCGTCTTGGATTCGATACGCAATGCCTCGACCGAAAGAGAATCAATCAAAACGCTTTCAGCAATACTATTCTTAGCACCATCCCCTGAGCCGTAGGCGCTAGCCTCGGGTTTCAATTTTCCGTCAGGCACAACTGCTTCTAAAGCAATACCATGCCTCGCGTCACCCGTAGCTAGTGCCATCGGTTCAGTGTTTAGACACTTTAATCTCCATTCCAATAGCCGCCGCGCGACCTGAGATCGTGCCCCGTAATTTGCAAGAGCCCAAGCACCACCGAGGGTCGAGTGTAAGGCGGCTGTTGCGAGGATTCCTTTGTTTCTTAGCCACTCCAGTACCAATTCAATCATTCGATCAGCACCGCCGAAGAACTGATCCAAACCTGTCGCATCCATTACCAAGCCCTGGGGTTCATGCAGCAATCGTCCTGACCAAACCACTTCATCGAGCATCTCGATTCCAACCATAGGACTAAACTGCCAAGCCTCTTGAGCCAGCTCGCACAAGGCTTCCAGGTCTTCCTGGGGATCGTGATCGAGAATACGAATTTGGGGCGAAACGGCTGTGGCTTCGCTGATTGACATGCCCGGAGAAATACCCAACTGCCAAGCTAGCGGATCCGCCGCTGCAACTCGTAAGCCACGACGCGGATCACGCACTTGAAGTATGAATGCATGCTGAGTATCTCGATACTGAGCCGTGAGCGCTAGCTCCGGGTTCCCCCCGGCATTTGAAATGGTCTTTGAAGCAGTGTTGGAAATTTGAATACGGGGGGAACCCGTGGCTAGCGCCATCGGCTCAGTGGGCTTAGGTGCAACATCTTGTTTTTCTGTGTCGCTAGCTTGCGCGATTGCGTTTGGCTGGCTGGCTTGTGCTTGCTGGGCGAGGAGACGTTGGCATGGCCAATTGGGAAGCCAGACGCATAGAACTTGTTGAGGCAGCGACATTGTTTCTCTCCACGGTTCTTTCCACAAACTTTCTTCCTGTGATCGTGCCGCTTTGCGTATCGATCATCAGCATCCAATGCTGACCACTGCGACCGCCACGCATCCGAAGCGACTCCAAATGAATCTGTCTTGTATTTCCCTGAGCCGTGAGCGCTAGCTCCGGGTTCCCCCCGGCATTGGAAATAGTCTTTGAAATAGCACTTGAAATCTGAATACGGGGGGAACCCGTGGCTAGCGCCATCGGCTCAGTATTTTGTGATGCAGTGTTTTGTGATGCTGGCGATCGATTCACTCGATGGTTACATATTCCCCATTGCACCTCTGACCAGCTTGGTTGCGATCGAGCCGATGCGGGGCGCAAGAACAACCCGAGTGCACCATTTTGTTCTGCTGCTAATTGAAATCGACGAGCATTCAAATCGGACAGCTTATCTAGCCGCGCCACTACAGCAGCAACCGCCGAGGATCGTAGTGACTGATCGATCGCCCACATCGCATCGTCGTAGCTAGGTGGTCGCAGCACAATGATTCGATCTAACGCAAGCCCCATATAAAGGGCCGCCGGCGGATAGAACGACTCCTCGGAATCAATCACAACAACATATTTGTTGCTCTCCTGCATGGCATACCGAGCGGCAGTCAAAGCCAGATAAAGACTCCCGTTTCCAAAACCTCCAGCACTTCGCTCGCCACCCCGTTGATGATCATCAACCCACTCGACAATCGTTCCCAATGAATAACCACCCCCAGGAAGTGCGTTATCCAGCACGCTGCACCCGCTGGAAATAGTCCCCGTGCCAGTTACGCCAAGTGAATAGCCGCCACGCCCCGCAGTCTCGATAGCACGTATCTGCTTGGCCAGTGCTTGAGTATCCAGTTTTTGCGTATCAGATTTTTGAGGGCTGGGCTTCTGAGGATTGGGCTTCTCAGGATTGGGCATCTGAAGACTGGGCATCTGAAGACTGGGCATCTGCGAAAGCGGACTGGCGGCTGCAACAACGGTCGACATCGATTTCGGGCTCCAGATGACTAATACAAAGAAGGTGTACTTATGTATCGTTTTTTGTGTAATGCTAGCTAACGTAAAGTCGAATGTCCACTCGAAAATATAGCGCGCGTACACATAAAATTCGGATTAAGGTGTACAAATCACCGAGGACACCTTTGGTCATTCCCGGGAGCATTTTTTAGAAAAAGTCTCCGGAGATGGAGCCGGTAGACGGGCCTGGGAAAGGCCCAAGATAGCCCCAGAACAGGCCGAGTCGTCGCCATGGATGCAACGCCGCTGGGCCCTCGCATTTGATAAACTTCAGCTTACGAGCTGAGTTTTCAGATTACCTCTCCCGCGCAGGAATTGACTCTTATGAAGAATCTTTGGATGACCATTTGTTGGGGGACTGCAGCGATGTGTGTCTACGGCACGCTTGGATCGAACCTCAACGCGCAGTCGTATGATCCACCTTGGGCAAAATTGCAGCCGACTCGAACGATTTCCATTATTGCAAAACCAGGTGCCAGTGATACCGATAACGGCAAAGAGTTAGTTCGCGTAATCGAAAGTTTAGTTCCAGGTGATCGCTTGGAGATTGGATCGGGAACTTACAGTGTTGCCCGCTTTTGGGATCTTACTGTTTCAGGGACAGCCGCAGCGCCCATTTGGATCGCAGCCGCTAACGACCAGAGTGTGATCATCACTCGACCCGACAGTCGCCAAAACATTTTAAACGTCGGTCAAAGTAAGCCCGTTCAGTTTCTATGCTTTGAAGGAATCGAGTTCACAGGAGGAAGCCACGGCGTTCGGATTGGAAAATGCAACAACGTCTGGATCAACCGTTGTCATATTCATCACACGCACGAAGTTTGCTTGAGTGCCAACACCGCCGACACGCATCATCTTTACATCACTCGAAACACCATTCACGATGGCGGTGGAACAGCTGAGGGGATGTACCTTGGAGGCAATCATGGCGATGTCATCATGAGCGAGAGCATCATTGCGTTGAACCATGTTTATAACTGTCGCGGGAATCAAGGCGACGGGATCGAAGTCAAGCAAGGCTCGTGGGGCAACTTGATCGCCGAGAACCATGTGCACGATTGCAACTATCCATGCATCACCGTTTATGGAACCAACGGCAAGCAACAGAATGTGATTGAACGCAACATCTGCTACCGAAGTGAGGACAGTGTTATGCAGGTGCAAGGCGAAGCAATTATTCGTAACAATTTACTGATCGCTGGAAAGAATTCAGCTTTTGCAAGCACCGACCATCAAGGCAAGACAACCAACATTCAGTTTGTTCATAACACGCTCGTCAACACCTCCCATGCGTTTCGTGGCGGCTCGTGGAATGCGCGAGACAAGATGGTCATCGCAAATAACATTCTCTACTCACGAGAACAGAATGCATTGCATTTCGCCAATGGATATGAGGCGGTAAAGATTTTAGGAAACGTAGTCCTCGGACACGGACCCAAGCAAGGCTCACGAATTGGGCGTGGACTTGAAGATTTTCAAAAGCTGTCATGGGATGGTAGCGAGCGCGATGCGATTCCCGCTTTAGACTCGCAGTTCACCAATGGTGCCCTGGAGTTTCACTTAACAATTGATTTGTTTGGAAAAGTAAGAGACGAGAAATCCGTTATCTCTGGCGCGGTAATTCCGTAATTATCTTTTACCACTTCCCTTCTTTGGCTTTCAATTGCAGCGGTGGAGGCTTGTCACACATCCAGCTACACGGGTTTTTAAGGATTGGATTGGACGTAATGATTGGGTTGAAAAAGCTACGCAAGTAATCTATCTCCTTCAATACGAGTTCGAAAGACAAACAATTATTTGTTGAACAATCGGCTCCTTTCTAGTCGGTCTGACTAAGGGTTCGCATACGCGTTCCCATGGAAACACTCATCACAATCTCGTTGGCGTCTATGTCATCAGGAAAGTAAACGCCACCGATTTTTGCACCGTGGATAGACACACCGGAGAGGTTCATATGTCTCATGTCTTGGCCACGTAAATCGCACTCCTTTAAGTAGGCGCCAGTCAGAATGATTCGGGTCAAGTCCACTTTTCTCAAATCCGTGCCGCGAAGATCGGTGTTTGAGAAGTCAATTTGTTTATGATCCGCCGTCAATCGCCGAAACGTTTCGAGATCACTGAGTCGCAAGGCTTTGAAGGCTGGGTCAGGTAAATGAATTGGAATAGCCATGATTCAAACTTGTACGTTCGAGTTCTGTTCGCCAACTGAATAGTAGGTTACGAAACTCGGTGAAGCAGGAATTTTGTGAAAATTTTCCTGCTTGCTTCCGAAAGCCTCTCGCTGAGTTGCACTTTCTCCAAGGGATTCAATCTCGCGGAATTTCGAATCGAAGATGAAGCTGCTGGAAGTAGCCCTTGTTTATTCGAATCCAAGCGATGCATAAACCCTTTCAAACCAAAGCAATTGTTTGCATGGTTGCGTGTCTGGGATATCATGTAATGATTAATTGTATCGGTCCGAAGTACCTACCCACCGCCATCTCTGGCAAACTGTAATCTCGTTTGAAAGACTTTCATGAAAGCAACAACCTCTCGAGTTTTTGCGTTGCTGTTTTTTGTCGCTTCTGCGGCAAGTTCAGCAGCGTCGGAGACTTCTGAGATTTCGTTTAACCGTGATGTGCGACCGATACTTTCCAATTATTGCTTCGGCTGCCATGGACCAGATAAACATGGTCGACAAGCGGACCTTCGATTAGATGACCGAGACGCTGCATTGGAGTCCGATGCATTTCTTCCGGGTAACGCATCCGAGAGTGCGATGATAGGGCGTATTCTGTCGAACGATCCGGATTCAGTTATGCCTCCCCCTAAGGCTGGTAAATCGTTAAAGCCCGAGGAGATCGCGATACTGAAAAAATGGATCGATGAAGGGGCCGTTTATCAGTCGCACTGGGCATTTCTTCCCGTCCCCAAGCAGGTTCCAGTTCCACAAATCGTTCCTGACTCAAAAGTTAACACGGAAATCGAAAGCTCTTCGCATTGGATACGTTCTGACATAGATCAATTTGTCTATCAACAGTTGAAACGCCTGCGCATCGAGCCCGCCGTCGAAGCATCTCGTGAGCGTTGGCTTCGACGAGTCAGCCTTGATCTGACCGGACTGCCGCCGACGCTTACAGAGTTGGACGAATTCCTCTGTGATACCTCAACAGATGCTTATGAGCGTGTCGTAGATCGTCTGCTCAGCAGTGATGCGTTCGGTGAACGGATGGCGAACATGTGGCTGGACGTTGCAAGATACGCTGATACGTTTGGTTACCAATCCGACATTGATATGGACGTGTGGCCATGGCGTGACTGGGTGATTCGAGCGTTCAATCAGAATCTTCCATATGACGAGTTTATCCTTTGGCAGACAGCGGGTGATCTGCTACCTGAGTCTGCCTCTGACCAAGCCAAGCTCGATCAACAGTTGGCGACCACTTTCAATCGGCTACATCGTCAAACCAACGAAGGTGGTAGTATCGAAGAGGAGTTCCGCCAAGTGTACATAGCCGATCGCACGGCGACTAATGCGACAGCCTTTCTTGGGATGACCTTCGAATGCGCTCGATGTCATGATCATAAGTATGATCCGATTCTGCAAAAGGATTTTTATCAGCTCGCTGCGTACTTTGCGAACATCGACGAGCACGGGCTCTACTCGCACTTTACCAAAACAGCACCTACGCCGACACTTTTGCTTTATGACGGTGATCAAAAGCAACAACATCAGGATAGCTTGTCGAAGATCGAGAAACTTCGAAGCGATCTGCAGCAGGCAACCGATGCCGCACGCGATCGATTCGTCGCGCTATCTTCGGACCTAAACGCAAACGCAATCACTCCACCGTCAGTACCGGTTGCGGATTTGGAGTTTCCGCTGGAAGGAGATGTCGAAGGGGTCGTCGGGAAGGCGATGCAGTTCAACGGTGATGATGCCTATGTTTGCGAGAAGGCTCTTCAGTATGGCCGTAACACCCCTGTGTCTTTTTCGATGTGGATCAAGCCAGGACCAGTTGAAGCGGGCGCTACTATCGCTCCATATCAAACTGTATTGCATCAATCGGTAGCCGCAGAAGACTCCGCCTTTCGCGGACTGCAATTGGTTTTGCGAAATGGACGGCCCGAGTTCTCGTTAATTCACTTTTGGCCCGGAAACGCAATACGCGTCACGGCACCGGAGACGCTCGAACGAGAGGAATGGACTCATCTGACAATCACTTACGATGGAAGTAGTTCCGCATCGGGTGTTGCGATGTACGTCAATGGTTCTGCCGTCGATCTTGAGGTGGCTCGCGATCAATTGACTCGCGACATTCTTCATCGTGCTGAGTGGCATGACTCCAGTCCAAATGCTGCACCGCTGGCTTTAGGGGCACGCTTTCGCGATGTTGGTTTTCGCGATGGTTGTTTAGATCAGCTTCAAGTATTTCACCGACGGCTATCGTCGTGGGAAGCCGCACTAGTTGCCAGTAACAACTCCGAGTTCAAAGTAACTGACGAGATGAAACTAGATCACTTCATCACAAACATGGATTCTGAAGCGACCGCTGCAAGCAAAGCTCTCCTTGAAGCCCACCAACAAGAAAACGAAATCGTATCCAAAGTTCGTCAAATCATGACAATGAAAACAGCAGTTGTTCCTCGCTCGACGCATTTGCTTTTACGAGGAGCTTATGAAACGCCAGGCGATTTGGTCCAAGCAGATACTCCTTCGTTTCTTCCCAAACTTAAGCACGCAAATACCGAGAATTCGGATGCCGCACAAGACAGGCTCGCTTTGGCGAAGTGGATGATTGACGATCAAAATCCCTTAGTAAGCAGAGTAACGGTAAATCGGTTTTGGCACCTCTTCTTTGGTCGTGGACTTGTCGCAAGCTTGGATGATTTCGGCAACCAAGGTCAACCGCCGACACATCCGGAATTACTTGATTGGCTCGCTAGGCGGTTTATGGATCAAGGATGGAATACGAAGCAACTTTGTCGCGAAATTGTTCTATCCTCGGTCTATCGACAGTCGTCAGTCCCACGTGATTTGAGTCTTCTCGAGAGCGACCCAGACAATAAACACCTTGCTCGTGGTCCACGCCATCGTTTATCGGCTGAGCAAGTTCGCGACAGTGTTTTACTTGCGAGCGATTTGCTCGTTCGCACGATTGGTGGTCCGAGCGTCATGCCGTATCAACCTGCTGGATTATGGGAAGAAGCTGGTACGAATAAAAAATATAATCAAGCCAAAGGAGATGGGCTTTATCGACGAAGTCTTTACACGTTCTGGCGCAGAACAGCTCCACCACCGAGCATGCTAACCTTCGATGCGACAAGCCGCGAAACTTGTACAGCTAAACGCGAGCTCACTTCTACGCCCCTTCAGGCCCTCATCCTTTTAAACGATCCCCAGTATATCGAAGCAGCAAGATTCCTTGCGCAGAATCTTATCGCACGTCATCCAACCGATCGTGATCAGCGATGGCGTGAGTCGTTCCGACGACTCACAAGCCGACTCCCGAACGATCAAGAGTTAGAAGTTCTTCGTAAGCTGTATGATGAACAACTTGCTTACTTTGCCGCGAACTCGGATGCCGCAAAGTCGTTCGTCGAAGTCGGCGAAAAACCAGTCCCGAAAGCGATTGATTTGCAGGATCTTGCCGCAACTGGTGTCGTAGTAGAAGCGATCATTTCTTTCGACGAAACCATTACCAAGCGATAGGCATCATGAACAATACAACAAACGAAAGTTCAACCTCGATGCAACAAACAACCACCGATCGGCGACATTGGCTCTTTCAAACCGGGATGGGTTTCGGCGGTATTGCTTTGGCCGATTTGTTATCTCGCAACACGGTTTCGCGCAACTTTGCTTCGCAGCTGCATGCGAATGAATCGCAACTTGCTATTCAAGCCGGTGTCCCATCGCGTGGCGTTCTGAATCCGACGCACCATAAGCCAACGGCAAAGCGAGTGATCTATTTGTTTCAGAGCGGTGGGCCTTCGCAGCTTGAAACATGGGACTACAAGCCACTGTTGAACGAGCAGCAAGGAAAGCCACTTCCGGACTCGGTGCGCAATGGCCAACGATTAACAGGCATGTCGGGTAACCAAGCAATTCTCCCGCTCGCTGGTTCGATCTTCCCTTTTGCTCAGCATGGCGAATGTGGAGCGTGGGTAAGCGACCGACTGCCGTACACCGCAAAACATGTCGATAAGCTTTCGATCATTCGCTCCATGTACACCGAAGCGATCAACCACGATCCTGCGATTACTTTTTTTCAAACTGGAAATCAAGTCTCAGGTCGACCGAGCAT
>JAIYDQ010000090.1 GCA_027487375.1 Planctomycetaceae bacterium | reverse complement strand
CCCATTTGATAATAGGCTTTCGCGAGTGCACTTGTGATCGCCAGGGTGGGCCCTTCCGAGCGCTGAGTGACCAGCAGGCTATCGATCGCTTCGCCAAATCGGCGTTGCAAAATGTGCTCGTAGGCCGCTTGGTCTAGAAGTCCCGAATGCGATTCGGAGATCTTGAGTGGTAAGTAGTATCGGTAGATAGCCGACAGATAAAACAGCGCACGAACTCGATGATAGAGATTACTGGACTGCCGACGAAAAGCGTCAAGTCGGTCGGCAGCCGCTAGGAGTTGTTGGCTATTCAAACCGCTGCAAAGCGACTCCAAGGAACGATGGCGAGTCGCTTCGTCTTCGGACAAGATGGTATCGATCCATGCTTCCAAAGATTGGGCGTCCAGCGAGCTGCTCGAGCCTGGAGATAAAACTGCGGATGTCTTTGAATCAGATGTCATCATGCACTCGTCGAGATGTTCTGCTGATGGGCTAGAAGTTCTACCATTTCGGTCAGGACGCGATCACGATCAACTCCGGAGAGCGAAAGAGCCAATTGAGTATTCAGCAGCCCGTACTTGACGCCCATGTTGTACCGGGTGCCTTGTATTTCGTAAGCCAAGTAACGTTCACGCGAAGCGACTTCAGACATCGCTTCCGAGAGACTTACCGGGCGATCATAGCGGCTGGAAAACTCTTCCAAGACGTTCATCACGCTGTTCGTTAAAACGTGCATGCCAAAGAAACAAAGATAGACCCCGCTACGAAATCCGGAAACGGTAAGGTCTTGCTCGGCTTGGGTCGGAGTCGGCTTTTCGACAACTCGTTTGACTTCATAAAGTCGATCGTGCCGCGGAAGTCGATTCCCAGCGATCGTTCCAAAGTAGGGCAACATCGATTCGCGAGTTGCTTGCACCGCGGAGACTGGACAAGCTTCTTCGATTGCTATTTTGATGAGCTGCTCGGCACAGCGTGCTTCGATTCGGCTTAGGTACAAGTGGTCACCCACTAGGTGCAGGAAACTATCGCTTCCGGTGAAGGCTCGAGCGCGTAGTATCGCGTCACCATAACCTTTCGGCTCTGATTGCGGAATAAAACAGAGACGCTCGACATGTTTTCCAGCAGCTCGCCGATAGGCATCTTCGTCGCCCGGACGAATGATGATCCCGACTGATTCGATGCCGGCCGCATCCACCTCTTCGACAATCATTTCCAAGGCAGATTTCTCGCATCCATCGCGGTCGACCAATCGTTGCAACGGGAGCGAAGTTTGCCCGGGGCCTGCCGCAGTGATAACAGCTTTATTGATTTGCATGGGTTTCTCAGTCTTCAGAGACATATTGCTTAGGCTTTCGGGACGATGGTTTGGATGCCACGGTTGGGATGCCACGCTCGCCCGAAGGAACTTACAACCACAAGGACTCAGCATAATCTACAGCAGTGTCTTTCGCTAAAGGTTTGCTGCGTTGCGTTTTGTTCTGCCGCCTGTTCAATAGCGCCGAATGGGACGAGAACGACGCCTTTGACGGTTTTACCGGGAAGCCTACAATGAAACCTCTAGGAAGGACGCTGCCGATCGCAATCGGGGTGTCATCCCCGTTGAAATTTTAAATGTGTTTGATCAGTGAAGGAATATAGAACTATGGGTCGCCAGTTTTTTTGGATCCTCGCAATCTCTGCGTGCTTGTTCGGATGCGATCACATATTTGCCCAAGAGAGCCCGGTAGCTTCGGCTCCCGCTGCAGCACCTGCACCCATCAACGACCCGCGAACTTTTGTTGAGATTGTTACCAATCAAGGCAACATTGTTTTGCTTCTCGAGACCGAAAAGGCTCCGATCTCCGTCAAGAATTTTCTGGACTACGTTGAAAAAGGCCACTACGAAGGGACCATTTTCCATCGCGTGATCAAGGACTTCATGATTCAAGGTGGTGGGTTCGATGTGAAGAGTCCCGGACGCGAGAAACGAACTGGTGCCGGGATTAAAAACGAAGCAGGAAATGGACTCAGCAACCAACGCTACACCGTCGCGATGGCTAGAACGGGTGACCCCAACAGCGCGACTGCTCAATTCTTTATCAACACCAGCAACAACAACTTCCTGGACCGAAAGAACTCGCCCGACGGATTCGGTTACGCCGTTTTCGGAAAGGTAGTCAAAGGAATCGAAGTCGTTGACAGGATCGCCTCGGTACCTGTGAAGCCGTCTGCTAACGGTGCTCCTGGTGATGGCCCTAGCGAACCGGTAACGCCTGTCGTTATTCAAAAAATCCAAATCGTTGTTCCGGTTGCGAGTGTTCCCGTACAACAATAGCCCCGTCCAACAATGCGTTGTAGATTGGGACCATTGTCCCGATCGCCTGACTAGATAAATTCTCGGGACGGGACGATGGTCCCACCCTACACGTTGTTCCTCTCTCTTTAACTGAAAGCATCTTTGTGACAACTGCGATTCTCAAGACATCCATGGGCGACATCACCCTTTCCCTGGACGAAGCAAAAGCCCCGATCTCGGTCGCTAATTTCGTGCAATACGCCAACGACGGCCACTACGCAGGAACGATTTTCCATCGCGTTATCGATGGCTTCATGATCCAATGCGGCGGCATGACTGCTGATATGAAGCAAAAGAAGACTCGTGGCGGAATCAAGAACGAAGGTGGCAATGGTCTGAAGAACAAGAAGTACTCGATCGCCATGGCTCGGACGAGCGTTCCCGATAGCGCCACATCGCAGTTCTTTATCAACACGAAAGACAACGGATTTCTCAATCGCGATCAATCATCCGATGGAGTTGGATACGCAGTGTTCGGCGAAGTAACTGATGGCTTCGACGTGGTCGATGAGATTAGCAAAGTCGACACCGGCAATAAATCCGGCCACGGAGACGTGCCGATCAAGCCAATCGAAATCCTTGAAGTGACAATCGTCGCCGCCGAGTGATTTCCATCGCAACAAAACCTGACTGGACATTGCCATTTCACGCTGGAGTCCAGGCTTTAGCCGCTTTGGGAGCATCCTAGGCGCTCAGCACCTAAAGCTGTACTCCAGCAGAATTGCGATTGTTTGTCAGGTTCAAGTTCGCGATGCCCAATTAGGTAGGTTTCGTTTGCGCAAAATCTACCCGTTGGATATCTTCTAAGATTTTTGGACAAGCGGCTTCTAGCATGTCGAGCACATATTCGAAGCCGTCCTCACCTCCATAATATGGGTCGGGCACGTCTGTTGGCCACTCATCTCCAAGGTAGTCGCTCAGCAACTTCAACTGGCCAGGAAGCGGTGTACCGACGCGACGAATCGCCTGAACGTTTTCTCGGTCCATCGCGATGATCAAATCAAAGTTGTCGAAATCTTCAGCGCTGATGGTTTGTGCCCGACTGTCCAAGAGGTAGCCTCGCTTTTTTGCGGCGGCTCGCATTCGTGAGTCCGGTAGCTTCCCATCGTGATAACCGCCAGTTCCTGCTGATTCGAGATGGATTGTCTGAGGGATCTTTGCTGCAGAAGTTAATGCCTTCATCACTCCCTCTGCTGCCGGCGAGCGACAGATGTTTCCCAGGCACACAAAAAGGATAGATACGGATTGGCCCGCGCTGGATTGTTCCTCGTTGGACAATTGACGTTCGGAATGCTGGCTATTTTTATGCATCGATTGGCTCGATTGCAGTCGAGCGTCTAACCCCTAAATCAGTTAATATTGAAACAATTTTGCGATGTTTAGCGTAATTAGCAAAGTTGCTCTTTGATTTTCTGCCGATTCCATCCAGAATGCAAGAATGACGGGTTGTCATTGCGGAAAGTCAGCCTGTTTCCTCTAACCCTCTCCATTTTTCTTCACTTTTGATCGCACGTCTCCAAGGCCCAGAGAAAGGCTCCGCGAAGAAATGGCAAAACCTTACTTAGTAGGTGATTGGGTAGTTTATACTCGAGAAAAATACAGCCCATCGCCAGGGCCGCGAGCCAAGAACGTGAGTCCCGCATTGCACGGAGAACTTTACTCTTACGAAGTCGATAAGTATTGGGCTGTGCGAGAGGTTCGAAACCAGCAGGAATTGGTTTTGGAGACGCGACGCGGCAAGGTGCACGCGGTGCCGATTTGCGATGCCCGCCTACGTAAACCGAGTCTATGGGAAAGGCTGTTCTACTCGAACCGATTCCCAAGTTCAAAGACTTCTTCGAATCGAACCGATATCCACGGAACACCCTCGGAAGCCCTGTCCGAAAGCTAACGTTTTCTCGACTCAAAAATTGGTTGCTGGATATCGCCAGCGTGTGTACCGCTGGCTAATTCGTTCATGTTTTGAGGTTTGGGCGGTTAATTATGGAAGGCGACGCTGCGCTCGTCTAAATCCCTTGCGCTGTTCGTGTCCTTGATGGAATCGATTAGCCATACCAAGCACTCATGCAATTTCGTCTACTGAACAGCTGGCAGGAGCTGCACCCATCCAAAAATTTATTGCGTTGGCTGTCTTGTCGCTGATGAAGAATCCGGTGCGTCGGATGAAATCGTGAATTCTGACGATAATTAGTGTTCAAAGCTTTGCTTTTTAGTGTGTTCAGCTGTTAGAATAGCTTCGAGGAGATTTTTTCCTCATCTTGTCTACCCCAAACGGGTTAATTTTCTGTTAAGTCGCCTCTCAGCATGGCCAGTATTCCGTCCGGCGATCGCGCCGGAGAACTGGGAAAGAATTAGGATCATGAAACGCTCATTCGCCTCGAAGTCTGGCGGTTTTACGCTGGTCGAATTGTTGGTTGTCATCGCAATCATCGGTGTTTTGGCCGGGCTGCTTTTGCCGGCTGTGCAACAGGCTCGAGAAGCGGGGCGCCGTATGTCGTGTGGAAATAACATCCGACAAATAATGCTGGCTGCCGAGATGTTTTCAACAACTTATAAGAAGTATCCCTCCGGAGTCCATCCGCGGGTATCGATCGTTCCTAATGCTGCTCCTGCGATTGTGCAAGTATCGGCGTTTACATTGATGCTGCCCTACTTGGAACAGAACGCGCTTTACAATAATTACAACCAAAAGCGGGATTGGTTTGACGCTACTCCACTCGCTGTCGGAGGTGAAAGCAATTTTTCGATTGCACAAAACCGACTCGTTTTGCTTAATTGTCCTTCCGCAGTAGATCCGAACCGACGAGACGGTAATCCCCAAGATGCTGGGTCGGCCCTTCCTCGGGTTTATCCGACAAGTGCACTTGTTAACGCAGGATCGCCTGCGGATGGGAATTGGTCAGAGCAATTTGCCGTGACCGATTATTCCGCAACGCTTGGCGTAAACCCAAGACTAGGCCCAGCTGGGCTCAACTTGGTGGATCAGACTGGTCATGGTGCTTTATCGCAAGTTGCAACCGCCAGAGATGCCGATATTCGTGACGGATTATCGAACACAATCTTCTTTGCCGAATCAGCAGGTCGACCCTACGTTTACAACAAGGGAAGGCGTTCTGGAGCCGGACTTTTATCGAACCGTACCAGTGGTGGAGCGTGGGCAAATCCAGCAAGTGACTTTTGGATTGACGGTTCTTCACTCACCCCAGGTCCCAATGGTAGTTGGATCGTAGCCTTCCTAGGTGCAGGCTCGCCAGCAACAACGCCAAACTGTGCAATCAACTGTACCAACGGGCAAGATGTCCAAGGCGCAGCCTATCCAACCGGCTATCCAAGCACGGCCAGTATCGGTATGCCAATTGTCCCAACCACCCCGAATGCAGAGCCACTTTCGTCAAGGAACCGCGGTACACACTACGTTCCAGGTACTGTGGGAACTAGCGAAGTCTATTCGTTCCACACCGGTGGTGCGAACTTCGTATTTGGTGACAGCTCAGTCAAATTCATCAGCGAGCAAACAGACATCCGCGAGTTCGCAAAGCTTGTCACTCGCGATGGCGGTGAACAGGCTGACTTGCCAGAGTAGACGTCCCCGTCGAGAAAAGACTGTGGGTGAAATCCCCGTGACCGACTGGTCGCAGGGACCCCAGGTTCGGTGCATCGAGATGTTACTGGTCATTCGTTGGTTGAGTTCCCCGTTGGGATATTCGCCCGCCAATAGCGCGGATCTGTACGCGAATCGATTGGGGGATTACAGGAAAAGTCTGTAATCAAAGTCCTCCTCGCACTTTTCCACGCTCATCCGCGTAATCAGCGAGCAGAAAGTATCCAACAACTTGACTCGCTATGAGTTGCCTATCGTTTGGTTATTACAGCAGTCAATTGGGTTACGATCAGCCGACTTTTAGCGAGCAAATCTGAACGATCCGGTTTTGTAAGTGTCCTTGTTCGTCCGCTTCTGCAAGCTAAGCGTTAGATTCAAAAGCAGCGTCTGCCGCCCGAGCTATTTCTTCCAGGCCATTTAGCAATATCTTTTGATCCACTTTAGAAATGCCTTTCAGCAATAGTGCGTTCAAACCATCGATCGCTAACATCGATTTCTCGCGTACCACACGGCCTTTGTCAGTAATCTCAACACGGACAATCCTTCCATCACCAGGGTCACGAAACCGGCGAACCATCGAAAGCTTTTCTAGTCGTCGAACATTATCCATAACGGTATTGGGATCGAGCGCGGAACGTCTGGACAACTCTGCCTGCGTCGACGGATCATGATCTCCAAGGTGAACAAGCAACAAGTATTGCTCTGGGCTTATCTGGAATGGCTCGATCGTCATCACAAGCGCTCGTCGCATCGCGAGTGAAGCGCGACGCATTCTTGCCCCCAACCGTTCCTGAACGGAAACACTCGTTCGTGTGACGTTTTTTTCGGAATCTTTTCTGCTGTTACTTGATTTCATATTCATATCCACCTACTCTAATTATATATTCATAGGCTAGCCTATGAATGTGTGTCCTGTAAGTTTTCAACCTTATCTCGCGATGTCGGAAGTTTAAAGACAATGTCTGCCATTTCGCGGGGCGTTGAACTTTGCCGTTGGGTTTTTCATGAGTTACTCGTTTCGAATGGAATAGTTTACCAATGAATAACGGTAACAACTTATTGGTTCCAATTGCGATTCAACAGCGGAGTTCGAGGTCAGGAAACCGCTTACAACAGCGATCTATTCACCAAAAGGTTTATTCCGCTCGATTAGTCAGAGATCGCAATCGCGTTCTCACGGTAGATCAACTCGAGCTTCGCGCGATGATGGCTGCTGAACCACTTGGTTCCTACGTGCTTGAATCGGCAAGTAGCTTTCCAGATGCATTGATGCCGTACAGCGACACCGCTGCCTTGGGCGCCTATCGACGAGCAATCGCCGCCGAAGTTGCATCGGGTCTTGACCTGTTTACCGGAGACATGCTCCGAGTCGGGATGACTGATATCATCACAAACGATAACGCAACGAGTGGTGTGATCCAATGGAATTTTAGTCATGTCATTCGAGCAATTGAGGCAGTCCAGTTAACTACTGCCGGTGTGCGGCCAGCCGGAACGCGAGATCCGTTAACACTTCAAATTCTTGGCTTACCGCCAGCCATCGCCATGGCGCAAATTCCGCTTGATCAGCAGATCTTGGACGCCGACGGTTTCGCCGTTCCATTGCCTTGGAGTGCAGCAGCCATTTCCGTTGTGTCGTCGATGTATTCAGCCTTGGCGAACACTCCTATTGTTGATTACTCGCAAGTCGGTAACCCAACGGTGTTATTGAAGGATCATCCAACGTTAACGACCATCGTTGCAGCACCGATCGGCGCCCGCGGCTTTCGAAGCGAGGCCTTTGCGGGAGGCCTTCTAACACAGACATTGCCTGGTTATGACCGCGATACTTATGCGGCAGCGTTGCTTAATACTACCAAAGCAATTACGGACGCATTTCCGAACGACTTTTCATACATGCAATGGTTCGGGTTCAACGATGGCAAGGATAGTCTGTACTCTGGTCAGTCGCTGAATACTCGAATGAACAACGACTTCAGTGCTGCTTTCAATGGGGTTGGTCAACCATCGTTCGGGATCTTTCGTGAAAATCTTGGCGAGCGAGGACCGGCGGCTTCATCAGCTCCGTTGCTTGTCGATTTTGAGACTCCAGATAACGTCTTTACGGATGCACAAGGGAACGTGCTTTTTCAGGCTCTCAGTACTTGGATTGCACCTTTCCCCTCCACTGAGATCACGCGTTTTGAACAGACCAATAGTGGTTCACCAGCCAATGGAATGATGGTGGGTTATTCTGAGTTTGATGCTCGATATTTTGAGCACTACTCACCAGACTTTGAATTGACGACAGCAAATATTCGCAAGCGATTTGCGGACGATCCGGCTGCTGCTCCCGATCCTGATCTCGATATCTTGACTTGGGATGCAGTCGACACCGATTCCGAAGTCGCTGCGATTCGTCAAACATTGCTTGGCCTGCTTGCCGATTGGAATGTTTACTTGGTGGGTGGACCTAAGCTTGCTTCAGACTCAGCAACGGTTTTGCAAGGGAGCTCAGTCACTATTTCGGTCCTAGCAAACGATACTCCGCCTCCGGGCTTATCTCCCTGGGACAATACTAGCCCTGGCGTGCTGCAATTAGAGCCTCTCAAATTTAAGATCAGGTCGGTGACCCAAGGTGCAAATGGAAGAGCCGCGATTAGCGCTGACGAACTATCCGTCGTGTACTCACCCAACTCAAACTTCTCTGGGATTGACGAATTCTCATACACGATTAGCGACGGTGCAGGGGGAATCGCAACTGCTTCGGTGAATGTTACTGTAAGTCCATCTGCGAATCGTCCTCCGGTCGCTCTTAGCGATAGTTTTACGGTTAACGAAGACTCAGCCGCGAGCACTCTTGCGGTTTTAATCAATGACTCTGATCCGGATGCAAACCAGTCCATTAGCATCTTAGCGGTTTCATCAGCAACTTACGGATCACTCGCGATTACAGCAACAGGAGTCTCCTACAAGCCTAACGCCAACTTTAATGGAGTTGATACGTTCACTTACACCGTGTCCGATGGCCAAGGCGGAACGGCAACGGCTACGGTAAACGTGACAGTAACGCCTAGAGGGAGCACTTGGAACAATACCTTGACCGGTCCATTGCCGGTTGGCGTTCAGCACTTGTCGTTTCTCAGTAACTCAATGAAAACCAATGTAGGATTCAGCATCTATCTACCGCCAAGCTACACTGCCAGCCCAACAAAAGATTTCCCTGTCGTCTATTGGCTTCATGGCATCGGAGGAAATGAAAATGGAAGCACTTCACTCGTATCCAACGCACTTGCTGAGGGAATCAATGAAGGCGTCGTGAGTCCGATGATCATCGTCTTCGTGAATGGAACAGCACCGTTAGCTCCGCTTCCCGATGGTCCGGACGCTGGTAGTGATCCTGATGACGCTGGCAAAGTAGGAACGTTCTACACGGACTCTTTCGATGGCACTATCAAGGGTGAGACAAGTATCATCAACGAGTTGATTCCCTACGTGGATTTAAATTTCAGAACCATCGAGTCGCGCGAAGGGCGAGCGATCGAGGGCTTTTCGATGGGCGGATACGGTGCGCTACGATTAGCCGCAAAGTATCCTGAGATGTTTTCGTCGGTGGTCACATTAGGTGGTGCGCTTCTGTCGGCCAGTTCGCTCGCGACCCGAAACGCGGCGGAATATGCCGCAATCTTCGGAAGCGATGCCACCTATGCCACGAATACAAATCCACGTTCGATTATCGTGGCGAACAAGGCCAACTATACTTCGTACGGCGTCGATTACATGCAACGCGTTGGTGCGGGAGATACAACCGTAACCCCTCCCATTCAGGGTGACCCAACAAGGGCAGACAACGTTGCTGTACGCAGTCTTCTTCTCGCGAACGCAATTCCAAATGACTACTCGGAGAAGATCGGAATAACACACAGCCCCTCTCCTTATTACAACGATTGGCTAGGTTCCGCCACTTTTCAGTTTCATTCAAAAGCTTTTTCCCCTTTTGTTAAGATCCCCGCTTCTAGCCAAACATTCAGCGGACAAGGCTCCCTGTCGACTGCGATTCCTTCCGATGTTTTTACTCATCCGGTCGATAAGCCACTCAGCTATACGGCATCACTTACAACGGGAGCGGAACTACCGAGCTGGCTTACGTTCAACAGCGAAACTCGCACATTCTCTGGGAACCCACCCGCAAGTCAGTCGTCTCCGATTTTGATTCGTATCACTGCTACTGATCAAGATTTGACTGGGTTATACACGACGCCACAGGACAGCGCTTCCACGTCATTTCAGTTGACTTTGACAGGGGTTAACGATGTACCGAATGCTGTGAACGATCGCTTCAGTCTCTTGGAAGACCAACCACTGATCGCAAATGTTGCAACTAACGACATTGATTTAGACTTAGACACGCTGTCTTTTTCGACCTTGATTGCACCGACGAACGGTACGCTGACATTCGCTTCTAATGGAAGCTTCTCGTATCAACCGCGATTGAATTTCAGCGGAAGCGATACATTTACATACGCTGCGAGCGACTGGCAGGGAGGCAGTGCCACTGCAACAGTCAGCCTTACCGTTAACCCAGTGAACGATGCACCGGAAACGATGATTCCAACCGGAACGTTGCATATGTTAACTAGTGGTGCACTTGTCTTTTCAAGCAGCGCAGGTAGCGCGATCTCCGTAAGTGATATCGATGCAGGATCATCGGATCTTCAAATCGAGATCAGCGCACCAAACTCAGTCCTTACCTTGACGAATACAGTTGGTCTCACAGCCGTAAGCGGTAATGGAACTAGCGACTTAAAAATCTCGGGTTCGATAATAGCCTTGAATGCCGCGATGGACGGACTCAGCCTTCGAATCATAGGCGGCTATACAGGCCTGATACCCATGCTAGTAACAACAAGTGATCTAGGTAATACGGGAGCGGGAGGATCGCTTACAAGTGTTAAATCAATACAGATCGACGTAGGATTACCGCCGAAGGTTGTTGCTCTCCATGTCCGGAGCCAAACATGGCATTCGAGCTACCTCAATCTACTTGCGAGCCAAGGACTCGGAGACGCTGTTTTGGGTTATTCAGTTCCTGATGGTCCTACTCAACTGAATCCCATTTCTTGGTCCAGCATCGACACTCTGACGCTCGTATTCAGTAAGGATGTCTCAATCAATTCAACAAACCTCGTTCTCAATGGGTCAACGAACGGTAGCCCAATACCGATTACTCGCACTTTTACCTACTCTCAGATCGATTCGACCCAATTCGCTGCAACGTGGACTTTTTCGTCGTTCTTGCCGTCTGGGAGATATCTTGCGTCGTTAGCCGAAACGGTTACTGATACGCTGGGATTTGCACTCGACGGCGAATGGATGGACGGCGTGAGTACTACATCTGGAAATGGCATTCCCGGAGGTAATTTCACTTATCGAATCAATGTGCTTCATGGCGACTTCAACGCATCGAATAGCGTTTCGCTTATCGATTATGCGATGGTGAAACGTGGTTCTGGTCGGTCCGTCAGTGATGCCGGATTCGATTATCGATTAGACATGGATGGTTCAGGCAGCGTCGGGCTTATCGATATTGCTTTAGCAAAAACTTCCTTCGGAAAACAACTGTCGGATTACGCCGAACCCGTCAATCCGATGGCATTCGACTTGTTTTTCGAATCGCTTGGCACTTCGAAGAAAAAGAGAAAGCTGCCTGCAACTTTATCCTAGATGCCCCGAACGATGATTCTGTAGTACATCCCAATAAACACACTCTTATGGATCCTCTCTATGATTAAGAATCGAGTACTTCTTTTCTCGGCATTCGCATTTACATCGATTGTCAGTGGCCTTCACGCCCAAAACGCATCGTTTCATTTTGTTCCACTTTCACCAACGAGCATCACTGCTGGCGACACCCTCCAACTGCAAGTTAACCTTCTAACTGATAGCCCAAGTGTTGGCGCTGGTTTCTACTTGAATGAACCAACAAACAGTGGTTTCGCAATATTGAATATCGATCGCAGCGACAGCCCGTACACCGATTTCGTATTTACGACATCGGAGATTACCACGGCACTCAGTGGAAACAACCTTCTTAACTCAAGGAACGATAGCAACCTTGGCGGTCTCGTTCCCAATTTTGGATTCCCTGTTACTGCCGGACTTTACAACCTGGGCAGGGTTACGATTTCCAGCAATGGCGTCCTGCCTGGAACCTATTCACTTGGAATAGGGCCAGCCGCCAATCTAGAAGTACTAAGTTCTACTCTTAGTAATTTTGCCTCCATCGGAACCAGCAGCATCAACGTAACGGTAAGCTCAGTTCCCGAACCATGCAGCTTTATCTTGGTTGCATCTGCAGCCGTTTGGTTATCGTATCGATGTCGACTTTCCCAACGAAGCAACAAATTCGATTAGATTCGAAACTACTTTAGGCTTTACGGGTTTGGTATCCTTGTAGGCGAGCCTACGAAACAATTTGCTCCGTCAATCTTAAGAACAAAAGACCATCGTCGCTGCAGAAGGATTTGACTGTGAAATTCGCGAATATCGCTTCTACTGTTTTGCTAGTATCGATTTGTTCGATCACCTTTGCTCAAGCCCCACCGGAGAATCAACCCAAACGCAAGTTCGGCGCAAACACGGCAGGAAAACGCCAACCGAAGCCCTCATGGCTGATGGCACCGGTGGAGGGAAAAAATCTCTCGTACAAAACGTTTGAGAGTAAATCCGTAGACGCGAAGGTCAGTTATCTGCTCTATGTGCCGCCCCAATATGATGCGTCTAACAGCGATCGCTATCCAGTAGTTTATTGGCTACACGGAATCGGTGGAAATCAATCTGGCATCCCGAATTTCTGCCGACGGTTGACCGACGCCATTGAAACGGGGAAAGCCCCGCCGATGATCTTCGTCTTCCCTAATGGGATGGTTGATAGCTTCTACTGTGACGCAATCAACGAAATGCGACCAGTTGAGTCTATGATTATGCAGGACTTGATCCCGCATATCGACGCGAGTTATCGAACGATCGCTAATCGCAAGGCAAGAATGATTGAAGGCTTCTCAATGGGTGGATTTGGTGCGGCGCATCTCGGATTCAAGTATCCCGATCATTTTGGTTCGATCTCGATCATGGATGGAGCACTTTTGGGATTAGAAGAAATCAAGCGTCGTCATCAAGTTCAATTCGCCCGTATCTTTGACAACTCGGACGATAAGTTCAATGCTGAATCCCCATTTTTTCTGGTGAAGGCCAATGCCGATAAGGTACGAAACCGAACGAAAATTCGCATCGAGGTTGGCGCTCTTGTGCCGCCCAATCAAACATTTCACAAACTATTGCAAGAGCAATCTATCGACCACGGCTATGAAGTTCACGAAGGAGTTGGTCATAACAACTCCGCAATTCTCGACAGGTTGGGAGATAAAAATTGGGCATTCTATACAGCGGCATTTCAAGGCAATCCATAGTCATTTCGGTTCCATAGGTTTCCAGGATTGATACCTTAAGCGCGGATATCGCAACGGTACCCATATTGCGTAAATCCTTTGACATCTCTGATTGGGCACTGGAGGGTCCTAGTTGTGGGTACATCCGCAAACTTCATAGGCGGAATTGTTCTTGTCTACTGGTATGGTGATGCCGCCATTGCATTCTTGGCCCGCGAATAGCGCGGATCGACGCGAATGAATTGGGCATCGAGGACAAGTCTATAACCAGTCGTTGCCCGCATCCATCCGCATCTATCCGCGTTCATTCGCGTCATTCGCGGGTCGAGTTTCGGCGGCAGTTTTTTGGGGCTTGGGGTCGGTTAGCAAGGAATTCGAAACTTTTGGAGCAATCTCAACGCGTGCGCGAGATCTTCGCCGAATCCAAGCAGGAAGCGGACTGTTTGTTGTGAGTTCGGGTCGATGGTCAATCGACTTTGAATTGCACCGCAAGGGTCTAGTCCTGCACCTACTTGATTGTCTAACTGGTCTGCCAAGAGTCCAACTGGCATTTGCCAAGTACCATTGCGGCCTAGAAAACTCTTTCGCGAACCGGTCAATGAACGCTCGGCTGCAAGAACTTGAAGGAACACTGCCAACTCAGGTCGACTGTTGTGATAGGAGTTCCTTGCAATCAACGCTCCGCTCTCGCTATCGATTTGGGTTTCGATGTGAAGCTGACTCTCAACTCGATCTACGTCCAAAGCGAGTTCGACGGCGTAGGTGACTAATAGACGCCTCACGCGGTCACTATGATTTGTGATGGACACGTCGAT